>NZ_JAHREU010000010.1:48612-74150 GCF_020883145.1 Microcoleus sp. CAWBG27 | reverse complement strand
AGTTGGGCTTCAGCCCTCTTTCGACTTGTAAAAAAAAGCAAATTACTAGCCTAACAACCCCATTTCTGGCTACGTACCTGAATTTGGAGGGCTAAAGCCCAACAACGTACCTGAATTTGGAGGGCTAAAGCCCAACAACGTACCTGAATTTGGAGGGCTAAAGCCCAACAACGTACTTAATTTGGAGGGCTATATTATGAATTCGCAGGCAAAACCCAGGAAGGCATAAAATTAAACTGCGACAGATTCAGGTGCAACCACAGGATAAATGCTGACTTTCTTGCGAGTCTTACCCTTTCTTTCAAAAGTCACCACACCATCAATCATGGCAAACAGAGTATCATCTCTGCCGATACCAACATTATTACCGGGGTGAACTTTCGTGCCGCGTTGGCGGATCAAAATGTTGCCAGCTCTGACAACTTGACCGCCGTACTTTTTGACACCCAGACGCTGAGAATTAGAATCGCGTCCGTTACGTGTACTGCCTGTACCCTTCTTATGGGCCATAATGTCCTCAACTTTATTTACTATTGTTTATTCTGATTCAATTTCGCCGGTTTGGGGAGCTTCAACAACTGCTTGAGTTAAATCTCTCGCAGCCAAAACAACACCATTGACACTGATGGAGTCAATCATAAAGCGAGTTGTTTCTTGACGGTGCCCTTTTTTCTTCCGAGTTTTCTTTTTCGGCTTCATCTTGTAGACGAGGACTTTGCGGCCCCGGAAATGCCGCAGCACAGTTCCTTCTACAGTGGCATTTTCTACTAAAGGCTGGCCGATGTGAACGTCGTCTTCGTGCTGGATCAGAAATACTTTGTCTATGGTGACTTTGGATTCAGCTTCGACGTGAAGCAGTTCGATGTCGTAGAAGCGGCCTGGTTCTACCCGAAATTGTTTGCCGCCAGTTTCAATGATTGCGTAAGTCATGGGATGGTTGTTGAGATTGCCGTACAGGTAGCTGAGTTGGCAGTTGACAGTTGACAGTTGACAGTTGACAGTTGTCAATTGTTAATAACTTTTGGCTGTGGACTGTTTTGCAGCTTTTGGAATGTCTTAACCTGATCCGAGCCGGATTTAGACAGACAATCTACTATTATTGTCGATTTGGGTATTTTTGTCAAGTAAAATGAGTCGGCGGTTGAAACCGCGCCTACAGAAACGAAGTCCGCCTCCGCGGACTAAGTATTTAACCAAGTAGGTTACGCATCAAAACCAAAGAAACCGGGTTTTTTCCGAGATCCTTCGTTACAGCCGACATCAAGGGCAAAAACCCGGTTTCTGACCGCCAGTGTGTCAGTCCTATTTTATTTATTTGCGGAATGTTTAGAGAGTTGAATGTAGAATTTCTCAGACTCTCTATTCTAAAGCGCGGCGGGTAAAATGGCAAATCGCATATTCAAACTCTTAACTACTGATATTAAAGAACTATATTCTACTGATGCAGCAGAGGCGATCGGAGAAGCTGGGAAAGCAGCCGCTGAATTGGCAAAAATGTTCAAGGAACAAGGGCTGGACAATAGTAACTTGCTCCTAGAAGTTTTGAACTCTCCCTTAGCTCAAGTTGTGGGAACTGGATTTCCATTTATCGGGATTGCCGCGAAATTGCTGGCATTTTTTATCGAAAAAACTGAACAGCAGCCAACTTTGGCTGAGTGCATTTTTCTTGTCAGTCAGGCGGCTTATCTGGAAAGTTTTAAGGAATTTTTGGAACAAGACACGAGTTTGTTAAATCGCATCGGACAAGCTCCAGTTTCCGAGAAAGTCAAGCAGTTGCTTAAAAAATTGGCGGATTTGGAATTTAGCGATAAAGCAGCTAAAGAAACTGCGATTTGCTTTCGTGATTCGATATTGGCTAAGGAATTCAATCAAGTGCTGTCAGAGCGGCTGGAACAAGCCGGACTAGAAGGGATTCAAGCTAAGATTTTGACAAAGAGAGTTGCTGCTAATACTCACCGCTATTTAATCGAAGCTTGGGCTGTTTCTGGTGATGCTATGAAACATCTCGGACAGTCTTCTTTCAGCGAATGGCGAGAGGAACAGCGGCAATATCAAAGCATTGACGAATACCTGGAAAAACAGATTGCCGATAAACCAAAAGATAAAGTATTTGCTGAAGAGTTTACATTTAAGGATATCTACGTACCGCTGAAGGCAAAGCCGATCGATAAAAACGGCAAGCCCATAAATGATGCAGAAGCTTTCGATTTAGAAACTTGGGCAAAGCAATTGCTTGAGGATGAGCATAAACAAAATCGGGTGCTGTTCATCGAAGCTGGGCCCGGACGCGGCAAGAGCGTTTTTTGTCGAATGTTTGCTGACTGGGTGCGAGAACATTTACATCCTGTTTGGACTCCGGTGTTAATTCGATTGCGAGATATTGCCACATTGCAAAAGAGTTTTCGAGAAACGCTGAAAGAGGCGGTTAATTCGGGTTTTGCTAGCGATGACGGTTGGTTGATGGATCGAAACACGCGATATTTATTTTTCTTAGATGGTTTTGATGAGTTACTGATGGAAGGGAGAAGCAGCGGCGGTTTAGAACAATTTCTCAAGCAAGTAGGGCAATTTCAGCGAGATTGCGAGAAGAATTCGGAAATGGGACACCGAGTTTTGATTACTGGCAGACCTTTAGCTTTGCACGGGATTGAAAGGCAAATGCCGGATAATCTGGAGCGAGTCGAAATTCAAGTCATGGATGACGAATTGCAGCAGCAATGGTTCAGCAAGTGGGAAGCTCAGACAGGAGCAGAAAAAACTTCAGATTTTCGGAATCTTTTGCAACATCAAAACTGTCCAGAAATACAATTTGAACTGTCGCGGGAACCGCTATTACTTTATCTACTAGCAGCAATGCACCGGGATGGAGAATTAAAAGTTGAGGATTTTCAGGGAACTAACAGCACTCAAGCAAAAATTTTGATTTACAATCAAACTGTGAACTGGATACTCACAAAACAGCGGGCTGATTGGCTTAATCGTGATTTGACAGAACTGGAAACAGAGGATTTGCGACGCATTCTTACAGAAGCAGGGTTGTGCGTAGTTCAGGCGGGAGGGGAATGTGCTCCTGTAGCAATGGTTGAGGAACGATTGAAAGCAGAAAGCTCAGTTAAAGAATTACTTGAGGAAGCTCAAAAACAGATTGACGACAATCCTTTGAGAAATGCTTTGGCGACTTTTTACCTCCAGCAAGGCAGCAAAGAAGGTTCCGTAGAGTTTGTACACAAGAGTTTTGGTGAATTTCTATGTGCGGAACGATTGAAAGAAAGTCTGGAAGAATGGACGGAACCGGGAAAGAAAGGGAGAGGATTTAATACTAAAGATTCCGATCTAGATTGGGAGATTTACGATTTGCTGGGTTATGGGGCGCTGACAGAAGAAATTGTAGAATATTTGATGGGTTTGTTAACAACTCCGGCTGTTGCGGGGGAAATAAATCGGTTTCGCCCTGTGGAATTATTCCAGCGTCTGGAAAATTTTTACCTGCGGTGGTGCGAGGGAGAATTTATCGATATGCTGCCGGAAAGTTTGCCTCAGAAGAAGATGCGCCTGCTGCGAGAACAGTTGAAAACTCAAGAATTGGGGCAGCGGCAAATAGATATTTACGCAGGTTTGAATGTGATGATTTTGCTGTTGGAATTGCACCGTTACGGTCAGCAGAGAGATGAATTGAAAGACAAAATGGTATTTTATCCTTGCGGGAAACCTAATACTGAAGGCAAGCTTGATGATGCAAATCGGTTGTTGCGTCTCATCAGCTATAGCTATTGTGTTGGGGATTTCGGCTTTCTCCAAATTGTTGGGCTATTTCTGACAGGCGCAAACCTTAGTGGCGCAAACCTCGGCGGTACTGAGCTCTGTGGCGCAGACCTCTACGGCGCAAACCTTAGTGGCGCAAATCTCAACGGCGCAGAACTCAGCAACACAGATATCGTTGAGGCAAACCTTAGGGGCGCAAGCCTAATTGGCGTATATCTGACTGAGGCAGACCTCAGTGGCGCAGACCTCAGTGGCACAGACCTCAGTGGCGCAGACCTCAGTAACACATACCTCTGTAACGCAAACCTCAGTAGCGCAAACCTCAGCGATGCAGACCTCAGCAACACAAACCTCAACGATGCAAACCTCCGCGACGCAGACCTCAGCGATGCAGACCTCAACGATGCAGACCTCAACGATGCAGACCTCAGCAATGCAAGCCTCAGCGACGCAGACTTACGTGGCGCAAATCTCAGTGGCGCAAATCTCAGTGGCGCAATTCTCAGCGACGCAAATCTCAGTGGCGCAATCCTCAACGATCCCAATGAGGATAGCACTTGGTTCTGTGTCAAATGGGATGAAAATACAAAGTGGGAAAATGTTCGAGGTTTGGATACAGCCGTTAATGTGCCCGAAGCGTTAAGGCAACAGCTAGGAATGCAGTAGAAACATTGATGAACGAAGCAACTTCAAAGCCTTGCGATTGCTTCGTTCCTCGCAATGACAATACTTTAGACAGTTTTATGATTTTTATGAACAGGCAAGATGCCTGTTCCACAAAGAGTGGATTTTTTTGTGGGGTGGGCTTCTAGCCCGCCCGTAAGAAGATCGATCGCCCTTAATTCTATCCAAAAGTGCGATCGATCCAAAAGCGCGATCGACCTTAATTCAAGCAACGGCAGCAGAACAGTTGTGCGATCGCAATAATTCCAAAGCCTGCTGTCTTACCCTACCTTCCATCACCTCTGTTTGCAAGGTAATAAAAGCCTCAAAATCTTCTAAACCGTACTTAGTCATCTGCAACTGCTGGCGCAACAGTTCCTCGGCCTCAACCGTTAAATACCCGGTTTCTAAAGCTTTTCCGACAATTGTACTGATTAAACTCATAGTAAGTAATTTCACCCTGAAGACACGCACGTTATAAACAATGGAGTTTTATCACTTGACCAACTCTACATTGAGTTTGTTTCAAAATTACCTTGAAACACGGTTAAATCTACCTTAAGGCGTACTTGAGGCTAGTAGCTTTTGATACACACAGCTATAGGGATTTTAACTTGAGACCGGATAAAATAAGTATATTTACTTGGTATCTAACAACAGCCGCCATTCTCTGACACCAAAAGGAGGAACCAGCAACTCAGTTTCTTTTTCACCTTTCACAGGCAAACTCAACCTTAAAGGTTGATTGCTTTCCAGTTGTGTAATTATTGATTTAAAATCATATTCTCCGACGTTCACCGGCAAATCCGACTCGCTCCAAATATCCTTGGCATTACCAATTTCGCGATCGCCCGCAGCAACTGTTAGCGCTACAGGATGCTGCAATTCTGTGCCGGGAAATCCTACCAATCGCAGGTTAAAGGAGTTTACCAATCCCGACTGTACTCGCTTATACAAAACTACTTGCCATGCTCTATCATCAGTATCGCGCAGGCTTTGTACGGAGCGGAACATTACTCTGTCGCCTCTTTCTGGATATTTGTGAATTGAGGCGAAGGCGGGCGGGCTAATCGCTAGGATTAGATACAAGCACAAGCTAATAATAGTTAAGGTTTTGCGCCAACAATTATGGTTTTTCAATTTGCCATACCTCCGATTTATTTCCAATCAGTTTCGGCTTGGGATAGCACGTAGGCGGAAACATCGATTATTTGTTGTTCGGACAAACGATCTTTGTAAGCGGGCATAATACCTTTACCGTTGGTTACTAAATTTGAAATATTGGCAATTGAATCCATGCCGTATTTTTTTAAGGCTTTTTGTTTCAAGTTTTTGCCGCGCCTGATAATGTTGCTACCGTTGATGTGACAGCCTGCACAGTTGGTGTTGAAGACTTCGGCGGCGGTTGCGGTTGCGGGAGTTGTCGCTGTATCTGCGATCGCAATTTGGGAATTAGTGGCAATTTCTGCAAATGCCAGTGTCAGTATTAATAGGAGGAGGGTGAGGATTTTTTTTAAGTTTTTTGGCGATATCATTTATTTCCAGGTTGAAAAGTAGTCCTGTGTTTGATGATAGCACTAAATACATATTTGGGATTAATATCGTTTGCCGTTGGAGCATATTTTTTTAACCACAGAGGACACAGAGAGCACAGAGGGAGATGAGGGAGAGAGCAATAATTCTGATGAAGTGCGGATTTGAAATAACTTATAAAAACATAACTCTTTAGTCGGTTTTAACCGACTTAAGCTATAAGGCAGGGGTTTAAACCCCTGCCGGAATGCGGTACTACAGCAGATTAAGCTGAACTGTTAACCAACGGTATTCGTGATTCATTCCTCCCAGTCGAAGGTGCGGGAAACTGCTTTTTTCCAAAAGCGATATTTTTGCTCCCGAAGTGCGATCGACATTTGGGGTTCCCAAATACAATCCACCGCCCAATTATCTCGCAATTCGGCTAGTTTGCTCCAAAAACCCACCGCCAAACCAGCCGCATAAGCGGCTCCTAGTGCAGTAGTTTCCGCTACCACAGGCCGCACCACAGGCACTCCCAAAACATCGCTCTGAAACTGCATTAGCGTGTGATTTCCCACCATCCCACCGTCTACTTTTAAAGATAAAAGCTGCACCCCAGAATCCTGATTCATCGCATCCAATACTTCCCGGGTTTGCCAAGCTGTCGCATCCAATACTGCCCGAGCAATATGTGCCTTAGTCGCGTAGCGAGTTAAACCTGCAATTACTCCCCGCGCGCTGTCTTGCCAATAGGGCGCGTAGAGTCCAGAAAATGCTGGTACAATGTAAACTCCGCCGCTATCTTCGACACTATTTGCTAATGTTTCTACTTCCGCAGATGTGTTGATGATGCCCATGTTGTCCCGCAGCCACTGGACTAATGCTCCGGCGATCGCAATACTGCCTTCCAGGGCATACACAGCGGGCGATTCTCCCATCTTGTAGGCGACTGTTGTCAGTAACCCGTGGTTTGAAGGGACGATCGCCTCACCAGTATTCAGCAGCATAAAACAGCCCGTACCGTAGGTATTTTTCGCCTCCCCAACACTGAAACAAGTTTGTCCAACCAAAGCTGCCTGCTGATCTCCCAAAGCAGCAGCAATTGGAACACCATCTAACAATCCTTTCGCAATGCCAAAAACGTGACTCGAAGGGCAAATTTCTGGCAACATCCGGCGGGGAATTCCCATGATTTCCAAAGTTTCCGCATCCCAATCGAGGGTTTGCAAATCCATCAGCATTGTGCGGCTGGCGTTGGTAACATCGGTAATGTGCGTGCCTCCTGTCATATGCCAAATTAGAAAAGAATCGACATTGCCAAAAATCGCATCGCCTTTAATTGCCGCTTCCCGCAATCCAGCGATATTGTCCAACATCCACTTAATTTTTGGGCCGCTGAAATAAGTTGCTAGCGGTAAACCGCAGCGCGATCTAAATCGATCTTTGCCCTCAACTTCTGCTAAGCTAGTACAAATTTGGTGAGTCCGGGTATCTTGCCAAACAATCGCATTTCCGTAAGATTTTCCCGTATTTTTATCCCAAACAATTGCAGTCTCGCGCTGGTTGGTAATGCCGAGAGCTGCAATATCTTTCGCATCGATATTGCCGATTTCCAGGGTGTTTTCGATCGCGCTTTGGGTGCGCTGCCAAATTTCCTCGGGATTGTGTTCCACCCATCCCGGTTGTGGATAAATCTGCTGGTGTTCTTGTTGGTTGCTGCAAATTATCTGTCCCAGGCGATCGAATATGATAAATCTGGTGCTGGTGGTTCCTTGATCTATTGCTGCTACGTATTTTTGAGACAAGAGTTTAAAACCTTTTTAAGTAGAAGTCATTAGCGCGAGCGTCCCCGCTCGCGAACGTTATCAGTCAGAATAAGGAAGCACTTCGGCTTCGCGAGCGGGTAAAAAGAAGAAAGAAGAAAACATACACAGCAAGCTTGAGCATGAGCTGTATTTTAGGTTTAATTAAGGAATTTTACCAGAAAGAATTGGTTGAAAGCCCGCCCGCCGGAACCGGCGAAATTAAGATTGGACTATTCATTACTCCAATCCTCTTCCTTCTAGGTAGGGTCGCTCTTAAACTGTCAACTGTCAACTGTCAACTGTCAACTGTTGAATTAGCGTTCGAGTCTTTAACGTCTATGATAATATATAAAAGTCAAATTAATGTCAAAAATTTTAGTTTAGGGAAGTCCCTACTTTGAAACTAGCAGAATTGCTCAGACTCGATCGCACAATTAAGGTTATTGGCTTTGACGACGCTCCGTTTTCTCGTACCAGCGGGAGTTTGGTGTCGATCGCCGGAGTAGTCTGCGGGGGGACTAGATTTGAAGGAATGGTCTGGGGACAAGTCCTCCCAGACGGGTTAGATGCCACCGAGGTGATTTGTCAGCTACTGCTAGGAGGGAAATTTTTACCACAATTGCATCTCGTTTTGCTTGACGGAATTGCTTTCGGCGGCTTCAATATTATTGACCTTCCCAAGTTAGCATCGCGGCTGCAAATTCCTTGCGTTGCTGTGATGCGCCGCCAACCAGATTTAGCTGCTGTTGAAAAAGCCCTCGGTCATTTCTCAGATTCGGAATACCGTTTAGAATTGTTACGCCGCGCTGGCAAAATTTACGCTTTTGAACCTTTCTTTTTTCAAGTGTGCGGCGAAGAACCGGAAGTAATTGCACTGGTACTCCAGCGTTTGACTGATACTGGTAAGGTTCCTGAAGCTTTGCGTTTGGCTCATTTGATTGGTGCGGCGGTGATTACTGGTGTTAGCGGTAGTTCTGCTTGAATTAATTATCTGCAATTTAATCTACGGCCATCAAAAAGGTTCGTAGTGAGGACTTTAGTCCGCATCCTTACAAGGTTCGTAGTGAGGACTTTAGTCCGCATCCTTACAAGGTTCGTAGTGAGGACTTTAGTCCGCATCCTTACAAGGTTCGTAGTGAGGACTTTAGTCCGCATCCTTACAAGGTTCGTAGTGAGGACTTTAGTCCGCATCCTTTCTTAGAGGACTAAAGTCCTTACTACGAACCTATTAGAATATGGATTTAAGACTATTTAGCTTCCGACAATCTCGCCCTCAATTTCACCAAATTCGATTTTAGTTCCCAAGGCCAAAGTCACGGTACTTTCAGGTTCAATCATTTTCATGTCGCCTTGACTGTCTGTGGCCCACCAAGAGCGATCGCCCAAATTGGTCAATCCCAAGGATAGCTCGTTTGGCGATCGAGAATTCACCAGCGCTACCACCCCACTAGACGCAGTAGCCGTTAAACTAGGAATGTCAGAGGTGAATAGCTGAGTCCCCGCAGTCAGAGGGATAACTCGACTTCCCAATTTCAGCAAAAATTGACCGTTGGCAAAAGCATTGGCTGGCGATTCTTGTGATAAAATAGTCGGCGTAACCCGAGCAGAATTAGGAGCGGCTAAATCAGAGTTTCCAACTGTAATTGTACAGTTACCAATTCTCTTTTGGTCGCCCGATCGCAAATAACTCACCGCCCCGCTATCAAAATTCTCGCAAACAATTTGACCCGCTTCCAATTGAAACCGCATCGCTAAAGGCGAAACATGAGGAATGTAGATAATAGACAAATTTTCATCGCTACCAAAAGTCACCGGTTCCGCACCAATAGTTAGAGTGCGATTGGTTCCGGTATCGTAACTAATTACCAGCCAAGCTTTGTTAAACAAAGTTTCGGCCACAACTAGCATAATTCCAATCCAAAAGCCGATCGCACCACAGCCAGCTAAACGGCCCGCCGTACCCGACAAAGTATAAGCAAACAGAATAAACAAACAACCACCCAAAACGCCACCCACACCGCCGCCACCCGCGCCGCGCAGCATTCCTAAATTGGGAATTCGCTTAGAAAGTCCAAGTCCTAACAAACCGCCAGCTATTCCCCAGCAAATCACTCGCAATATTTCATTCTCACCGTCGCCAATCCCGCTAAAAATACCTTCAGCGATTGCTCCAGAAATTGCCCCCGCAATTACACCAGATAAACCGCCATTTTTAAAAGATTGTTTGATTTGTGGCTTGCCTTTGATATAGTAATAATAGCCGAACATGATTGCAGTAGCAATTCCGCCGCCTACCAATCCAAACCAGCGAGATGTGGACAATACACTGTCAAAAACAGATGTTGAATCATTGAGATGGTGCATGAAAGGTTCAGTGATGAGATTGCCGGCGAAACCGCCGACAGCACCGCTAATCCCAAACTGCAAAGCTTTTTTAAGGGCTGATAGATTTCTTTTCACGTCGCACCTGGTTACAAAGTGAGAGTCGATCGATTTTAGATTTTAGATTTATTCCACAGATGAGTCTGGGAATTTGTACCTTAATCTAAAATTTTGGTCGCTCCGCGTCCGAGTGTGGGAAACTTGTATCCGTTTTTGTTTGGACGAGAGTCAAATTTAGCTACAAGCTTAAAAGTCCGCATTTCCGATCCAAACCTGTCGCACCTCTGCCTCCCTCACCTCTGTTTGACACAGACGTTTTTTAGCCTCGCTGTGTCGCTTCGGGACAAATCTCTGAAGGTTCGACGGCTGTAACCCTTGCTGATATAGAATTTTAGGGATTTTTTGAATTGGAATTTTCAACAGATTAGACGGCGCCGAGGGCCCAAAAATGAAAAGGAATGTTACAAACTATTACGGTAACACTCAGAATGTGAACATAATGCCTCAAAATACTTGCGAGAGGTAGTTGCGTTAGAGAAGCAATATTCTGACTAACTGCCCTACAGTCACTCGATCGCCACTTGAGGATCTGCTGCAATCTCGATCGTAGATTAAAGATCGCATCAATCATTTGTGGTATTCTAAGCGACAGGCTCAGTGCGGCCACAAAAAAACGCACCGGCGTGAAGAACGAGCGCCGTCAAACAGCGAAGGCAGACACCCAGTAACAACTTCAGCAGTTGCAGGCTGTGGAAAGTCCACCCTTCCCCGTCAAAGCTCCAGCCACCAGCGAAGCGAAAGGTACGGGATGAAAGCGCCCGCCGTCGCCAGTTCAACGCGGAGCAGTTCGCAATAGCAAAATATCCAGCGGGTACACACAAGATGAGTATCGTCACCAAATCAATCGTCAACGCAGACGCTGAAGCTCGTTACCTGAGCCCAGGCGAATTAGACCGCATCAAGAGCTTCGTCACCTCTGGTGAACGTCGCGTCCGCATCGCCCAAATTTTGAGCGAATCCCGCGAACGTATCGTCAAAACAGCCGGCGACCAACTTTTCCAAAAGCGCCCTGATGTTGTTTCTCCCGGCGGCAACGCTTACGGCGAAGAAATGACCGCAACTTGCTTGCGCGACTTGGATTACTACCTGCGTTTGATTACCTACGGAATCGTAGCTGGCGACATTACTCCGATCGAAGAAATCGGTATTGTCGGCGTCCGCGAAATGTACAACTCTCTCGGAACCCCGATTGCAGCAGTTGCCGAAGGCGTGCGCGCTATGAAAAATGCAGCTTCTTCGCTGCTTTCTGGAGAAGATGCTTCCGAAGCTTCCTCTTACTTCGACTACGTTATCGGTGCGATGCAGTAAGGAATTTAGGTTTTTGATAATAGATTTTTGATTGAACAATCGAGGGTTACTGAATAACAAGCCAAAAGCTTTTGCAGATAATCAACTACTTGTAAATCTCAAATCCCCAATCCCAAATCTAAAATTCTAGCTCCAAAATTGGACTGACTCAGCCACTTTCAAGGAAACAAGACAACCATGCAAGACGCAATTACCGCCGTTATCAATACCTCTGACGTTCAAGGTAAGTACCTGGACAGCAGCGCATTAGACAAGCTCAAGAACTACTTCGCTTCTGGTGAACTGCGCGTCCGCGCCGCTACCGCCATCAGCGCCAATGCAGCCACAATCGTCAAAGAAGCAGTTGCTAAGTCTCTGTTGTACTCTGACGTAACTCGTCCCGGCGGCAATATGTACACCACTCGTCGTTATGCAGCTTGCATTCGCGACTTGGACTACTACCTCCGCTACGCCACCTACGCCATGCTAGCTGGCGACCCTTCCATCCTCGACGAGCGCGTGCTCAACGGTTTGAAAGAAACCTACAACTCCTTGGGCGTGCCCATCGGTTCTACCGTACAAGCAATCCAAGCAATGAAAGAAGTCACCGCCGGTTTGGTCGGTTCTGACGCTGGTAAAGAAATGGGCGTCTATTTCGACTACATCTGCTCTGGCTTGAGCTAAATCTAAGGAAGAAGGAAGAAGGAAGAAGGAAGAAGGAAGAAGGAAGAAGGAAGAAGGAATAAGATTTATTTCTTGCCTCTTTTAACTTTAACTTTTAACTTTTAACTTTTAACTTTGGACTTATTACCTTTAGCTTTGAAAGAAGTCAGGGAAGTTGAGAGTGATTGCTAGACCGTCAAAGGCCAGTCGAGAACGCCCGACGAGTTTTAACGAGCTAGTTTTGACTCCTAACTCCCTGACTTCAATCTTTTTAAAATCCATCTAAAAATCTGTAAACCTACTCAGGAGTTTGTTTCCCATGAGAATGTTTAAAGTGACTGCTTGCGTCCCCAGCCAAACTCGCATCCGCACTCAGCGCGAATTGCAAAATACCTATTTTACTAAGCTGGTTCCCTATGACAACTGGTTCCGGGAACAGCAAAGAATTATGAAAATGGGCGGCAGAATTATTAAAGTGCAACTGGCTACCGGTAAGCCCGGAGCTAATACTGGCTTACTTTAAAATCCGAGAATGGATTGATACAGGGCAAGAGGTCGCGATCGACCTCTTTTTTTGTTTGTTATGATTTTATAGTTGTAGGGTGCGACGAAGAGAAATGATATAGCCTTTATCACTAACATGAGGTACGCATAGGGCATAGGGCATAGGGTATAGGGCATAGGCATCCCACGCATACCTAACTTTTTTGAGAAACGCTATATAAGGTAAGGTGCGTCGCTGCCCCAACAGTCGATTTAATGTAACGGATTTTCTGGCGACGCACCCTACAGCTAATAACTAATAACTAATAACTAATGACTAATGATATTCGACGCTTCATTCCATTTTTTGACCCCAGCGCGTCGCAATGGGCTGCGGAGGCCCGATGGCTGCGGTGGCTGACTTTTTTGTGGCTGTTTGTAGGGCTGACGGCTTTGTTCTCGGCTTCCTATCCCATTGCCAATTCCGAATTGGGAGACGGCCTTTACTATTTTAAACGGCAACTAATCGCAGTGGCGATCGGGCTGGCGGGCTTTAACTTAATGGTTTACTCCCCCCTGCGTTACCTGATGAAAACTGCTCAGTTGGGAATTCTGGTGCTGCTAGGATTGCTCTGGTTGACCTTAATTCCGGGAGTGGGAACCACAGTCAACGGCGCAACTCGCTGGATATCTCTGGGCCCGGTGCCGATTATTCAACCTTCAGAGTTGATTAAACCGTTTTTCGTTCTGCAAAGCGCCCGCATTTTCGGCAATTGGCCTCGATTGACGAATAAAGTTCGGTTTACTTGGCTGTTAATTTTCGGTGCGATGCTGTTGGGCATTTTGTTGCAGCCGAACTTGAGTACGACGGCTTTGTGCGGGATGACTTTGTGGCTGGTGGCTTTGGCGGCGGGCTTGCCTTACTTGCAGTTGGGTGCAACGGCTGTAGGGGGAATGCTGTTGGCGGTTTTAAGTATTAGTTTTAAGGAATATCAGCGCCGCCGGATTATGTCTTTTCTCAATCCTTGGGCTGATGCGATGCAGGATGGTTATCAGTTGGTTCAAAGTCTTCTGGCTGTGGGTTCTGGCGGGATTTGGGGCGTTGGTTTCGGGATGTCGCAGCAAAAGTTATTTTATTTGCCGATTCAGTACAGCGATTTTATTTTTGCTGTGTTTGCTGAGGAGTTTGGTTTGGTGGGAGGTTTCTCGCTGTTACTGATGTTGGCGGCTTACGCTACGGTGGCTTTGAGGGTGGCGATGCGGGCGCGGAATGCTGAGTCTCAGTTGGTGGCGATTGGGGTGATGGTGGTGATGGTGGGACAGTCGCTGCTGAATATTGGGGTGGCGACGGGGGTTTTGCCGACTACGGGTTTGCCGCTGCCGTTTTTTAGTTACGGCGGTTCTTCGATGGTGGCGAGTTTTTTGTTGTCGGGGTTGCTGATTCGGGTGGCTAGGGAGAGTTCTGAGGCTGAGGTGGTTTCTCTGGACGGACGCCGGGGACAGCAGTCTAAGCCGAAATTGCGATCGACCAACGGCAATACACAAACTGAGTAATTCGTCAAGTTATTTCCGCTAAAACAAGCTTGTGAAGAATACGGTATTGACGCTTTTTAAACTGCCGTTGTATCTATTGCCACCCGTCACCCTTCTTTGGCGGTTCTTCTTCTTTTTGTTGAGGTTTAGCTTTCTTCGCCGGAATCCCCACACCATATTTATATCAAAATTGGTGTGGGATGGATAGGCAGACTGATCTCCTGAATGAAGTAACTCAATAGATGTATTGGATAGACGATCGATCCATTCCTCTACCATCTGAGTAAAGGTTTTTTCTCGCTTATGCTGCAATAATTCTCAATTTATTAAGTCTCTTTTCGGATAGTCGAATATACAGGTTTTTGTTTTTTATGTTGTGTTGTCATTGCGGACACAATGATGTTAACATAAAAAGCAAGGAGCCAGGTAAATGAGAACAGCATACCAGTACAAACTACGTCCCACAAAACAACAAGTTATTGAGTTTGACAGATGGCTGTCAATGTTATGCGCTCAATACAATTATTTGTTGGCTGATAGATTCAACTGGTACGAGCAAAATCGCTCTCCTGTTAACGCTTGTCTTTTAATCTGCCATTTGCCAGAACTGCGAGATCACCCTGACTATTACAGCCAGAAAAAAACCTTACCTCAGCTCAAAAAAACTCATCCCTGGTATAGCGAGATTTATTCTCAAGTCCTGCAAGATGTAGTTAAGCGAGTCAAGGTAACATTCGACAGGTTTCTCAAAGGCGATAGCAACGGGAAACGAAGTGGGAAACCTCGGTTTAAAGCTCGCAATCGTTATCGCACCTTTACTTATCCTCAGATGAAAGAAGGATGTTTGCAGGAAAATCTGATTAACTTGCCGATGTTTGGAAAAGTCAAGGTTGTGCTGCATCGCCCTATACCTGATGGGTTCAAAATCAAAACGGCTTCGGTCACTAAGAAAGCTGACGGTTTTTACCTAACGTTGTCATTAGAAGATCTGACCGTTCCTGAGATTAAGCCAAATTTCAACCCAAATAAAATCACCGGGATTGATGTTGGTTTAAAAGAGTTCTTAACAACTTCTGAAGGCGAAACCGTCTGCATTCCCCAATATTATCGTAAAGCTCAAAAACGCTTACGAGTAATTCAGAAGCGGGTATCACGCCGCAAAAAAGGAAGCAACCGCAGACAGAAAGCGGTTAAGCAACTGGGTAAGCAACACAAAAAAGTTGCAGATAAACGCAAAGATTTTCACTTGAAGACTGCGGTAAAATTGTTGAGTAAATACGATGTTATTGCAGTTGAAGACTTGAATGTAAAGGGTCTAGCTCGTACAAGATTGGCTAAATCTGTGTTGGATGCTGGGTGGTCAAACTTCCTGTCAATACTGACAAACAAAGCCGAAAATGCTGGGAAAGTTGGTTGTCCCAGTAAGCGCTTATAACACCTCACAAGATTGTTCCAATTGTGGAGAGAAAGTACCAAAGAAGTTGCATATTCGTTGGCACGACTGCATCAAGTGTGGGTGCAGTCTCGACCGCGACCACAACGCAGCTATCAATATTAAAAACAAGGCGATAGGGCAATTCGTCTTTAAAGCTCAGTTAATGTCCGACGGGATACCGGGAGTCGCTGAGAAGCCTACATCATACTGTATTCAGTTGGTGTAGGAGTTGTCACCCATGGGTTTGTTTTTTAAGTAGACGCACCGTTTAATTATATCTTTTGTGACTGCAAAGGTATGGCTGTAGATAGCGCGAGAAATATCGAGACCAACAATTCTCATGCAGTGGGATTTGATAGCCAATACTCGAAGACTTTATGTAGAGTGTAGATGCGAATAGATAGATGTCGGTGCTAGACTGCTTGAGGGTTGCAGCCAAACAATTCGGAGGTGGACGCAAAGACACCTTTATTAAGTATTAAATGCCGATCGCCATCTCGATTAATTAACCCTTGCTGCTGCAATTTTCCCAGCATTCGGGTTACCGTTACCCGCGTCGTGCAAATAGTATTAGCAATATCTTGATGCGTCAAACGGATGCTCAAACGAGTTCCTTCAACCACAGGCTGACCGAAGTCCTGTTGCAATAATAGCAGAAGTTGATACAAACGGTCTTCTACTCGGCGCTGTCCGGCGATCGCCAAAATTGACTCCATTTGCCGCAGCCGCCGCACCATTTGAGGCAACAACTCGTGAGCCAATTGAGGAGAAGCTTCAATTTCCACCATAGAATACCACATCAAATAAACGTCTGATGTTGCCGTAGCTCGGTAAGTCTGCAAGGAAGTCAACCACAAACCGAAACACATCGAAGGCCCCACCCAACCCAAAAGTCCTTCTTCCCCGGTGGGATAAAGGGTACTCAGTTGTGCTAAACCTTGACAGACGCGCCAAAGGCCTTGGGACATTAAAGGAATGGTTTCGCCCTTTGCATAAAAATGCAAGTTTCGAGTTGCTCCTGTGTTATGCTGGACTTCCGCTAAAAGTGCTTTCGATGTTGGTGGCATATCCGTTATTTCCAGCTAAAAAACATTAGTGTGAGAGCTAGCGATCTCACTCTAACCGACCCAGGTAAAGGTTAGGTGATCGTTAGGTTAGCGGGAGTATAAGCTTTGTCTACATTCAAATTCTGTATCAACAATTACTCAAGCCATGAGCGTGACATTGCTCGGAGTATCGTTGGAATATGTAATTTAAATATTAAATAGCTTGAATTTCAAACATGATTTAAATCTGAATCCATTACAAACTGAATTTAGAGCTAATTTGTTGCAGGATTGAAAAGGTTATTGTGGCTTTTTATTATGTGTCAATTTTCATCAATAACCACTGGTGAGTTAGCGGTGATTGTCAAAGCTGATGTTCTCGATCGCGAATTTAAACAAAAACTTAACTTGCTTGCTTCCTAGAATCGGCGATCGCTATTTGAGCCAAACTTTACTTGTTCAGCAATCCCTAGATCGAGAGGGCTCGCATCCCAACTACGTACTTTTTTGTACGATCGCAATAAAACTGCCTTGCGTCGCAGCCCCCGCGCCCTGAGGAGTCGTGAAGCTCGATCGCCCATATCCACCAACTCAACTGCTGCTATCTTTCTCGACAACCTTCTAAAATAGTTTCAGCAGTATCAAAAGACAAGTCAGGTTTTTCATGGCCGATCAATTAATTCGCGCTACAGCAGCAGATGGTGGAATTCGCGCTGTAGCCGTCATTACCACCCGTCTGACAGAAGAAGCAAGAGGGCGGCACAAGCTCTCCTACGTCGCTACAGCTGCCCTCGGACGCACGATGTCAGCAGGGCTGTTACTCGCTTCCAGCATGAAGCGGCCTGAATCGAGAGTCAACATTCGCATCAAAGGAGATGGGCCCCTCGGTGGACTGCTGATTGATGCGGGACTTGATGGCACGGTTCGAGGTTATGTCAGCAATCCCTCAGTGGAATTGCCGCCCAATGCTAAAGGCAAACTTGATGTCGGCGGCGCCATCGGTGATGGCTATTTGTATGTGGTGCGCGACGCTGGATACGGCTTTCCTTACTCAAGTACGGTAGAATTGGTTTCCGGCGAAATTGGGGACGATCTGACTAACTATTTGGCAACCTCAGAACAGACGCCTTCGGCTCTGGTTTTGGGGGTGTTTGTGGGGGCGGCGGGGGTGCAAGCTTCTGGGGGCGTGCTGTTGCAGGTGATGCCGAAGGCGGCGACGGATGAAGAACTCGTGCAAACTCTAGAATCTAGGGTGGCTGCACTGTCGGGCTTTACGCCGTTGCTACAATCGGGCAAAACTCTGCACCAGATTCTGGAAGAGTTACTGGGTGATATGGGCCTGGAAATTTTCCCGGAAACTCAGATGGTGCGCTTTCACTGCGGCTGTTCGTTCGATCGAGTTTTGGGAGCTCTGAAAATGTTGGGTGAAGCCGAACTTCAAGACATGATCGAAAAAGATGGCGGGGCTGAGGCTACTTGCCATTTCTGCAATGAGGTTTACAAGGCTAACAGCGACGAACTTGCCGAACTGATCGGGGATTTGCGATCGAATTCCGGTTCTTGAGACCATAATGTGTAATTGGCTCTATTGAGTGCGAGTTGGGGATGACCGAAAAACCTGGAGGACTAACTAAATAACAAATTTGCAGGACATTACGGAACAATCTGATAGAATCAAACATGAGTTGAGGCAAAAACTCTTGTCAAATACGTCCCACTTTCACCATCATCCATCCTTCGAGTCAACGAAAGAACTATCTGACGTTGAGAATAAATCCCGTGAAAAATCCCAAAGCTTCTTGCCCTATTGGAACCAATCTTCTCATGAGATGTCCAAATGGTTGTCTTTGCCCCGTCAAACCGATTGGCAAGATTCGGTTTTGACCAATGCCAATGGAACAGCGAGCAAAACTGGTGTAAACTCCTGGTACCGGGTGAAACAAACCTTAGTCCAGAACCATAAATGGTTAAAGACATCCTTACCATCTTGCACTGATAGAGTAGTAGATTGTGCTTCTGGCAAAAGTATAAATCTTAAATCTCACAAGCTCAGGATTTATCCCACACCACAGTTGCACAAAGTCTGGCGTAAATGGTTAGCAGCCTGTCGTTATTGTTTCAACCAAGCAATAGCAATGCAGCGCAAAAAGTGCTTAAGTAAATTGCAGTTGCGTAACCAAGTTATGCAAAGCGATTTACCAGAATGGGTAAAAGAAACGCCTTGTCATATCAGACAGAATGCTATTTTTGATGCTCACCGAGCATTTAAGGCAAGTTCAGACGCAAAGTTCCGTAGTATTAGAGATTACTCTCAAACCATCAAGTTTAATGATTCAAATTTCAAAAAAGGCACTTGGTATCCTTCTTTAACCAAAGGATTAACCTTTAAAGCTGCTGAGATAATTCCTGACTGCGATCGAGGTACTCAGTTAGTCTACTGTAAGGGTCGATGGTTTGGGGTGTTCCCTGTACCAGTGACTGTGCAGCCTACGGTAGCAACAGGAATAATTGCATTAGATCCTGGCGTAAGAACATTTATGACCGGATTTGATGGCAATAAATTCCTTGAGTTTGGAGGTGGTGACATGGGACGAATCGCTCGTCTCTGTCAACACTTAGATAACTTAATGAGCCGAATATCTCAAGCCCAGAAACGGCGCCGAAAACGGATGAGGCAAGCGGCTCATCGTATGAGAATACGCATTCGTAATTTAGTAGACGAATGCCAAAAACAAACCGCTTGCTATCTAACTAGCAACTATCGAGTCATATTTCTTCCTACTTTTGAGTCTGCCCAAATGGTAGCTAAGGTAAGAAGAAAGATTCGTTCAAAAACTGAAGCGAGCGATGTTGAATTGGGCCCATTACAGATTCAAACAAACCATCAAACATCAGGCAAATGTTAGAAACGTCAGTGTGATTGATGTCACTGAAGAATACACGTCTAAAACTTGTACGCATTGTGGTCATGTGCATCAAAAGTTAGGTGGTTCTAAAGTGTTTACTTGTCCTGAATGTGGCTACTCAATCCCACGGGATTATAATGGTGCTTTTGGTATATTACTGAAAGCTTTGCGGGATACCGCCTCTATCTCCTATGAGGATGATAGTGCTATCGTTACTTTGTCCGGCAATTGCCGGGTAACTGTAGCGTAAATGTATCAGCAGTAGATATCAGCGATCGCAGTTTTGCAATAACTAAGACCGGCTGGTTGCTGTTTGTGGTGAGCGGAGATTTATGAGTCAAGATCGCAAAACACCAGGCCGTTGGTCTGCATCAGAATCCTTGGAGTCAAAAAAGGATACTTCCTCGCTAGTGCCAATTCCAGCCAGGAAAAATCGCGCTGAGCGACTTAAAGAAATCCGAGATTTGGTTACTTCAGGAAAACTGCCGGGAGGGCATCTGGAACAGCAGCCGAAAGAGTCTGGAGAAAACTCGCAACCGCCACGTGACCCCTATCGGCTGTGGCGCTTCTGGTCGAAGAAATGGCAGTTTTGGCTGGCGGTGAGTTTGCTGATGTCGGTGGGTATGGGGTTTGTGGCAATTTCGTCTTTGCTAAACCTAACCTCACAGTCGAATTGCTCGAAGATTTTTTGGCCGACGGCTTCTGCTAACGATCGCTTTTTTTGCGCTCAAGAAGCAGCCAGCAAGCGGACGGCGGATGATTTGCTGCGCGCGATCGAATTAGTGAATGCTTTGCCACAAGACCACCCGCTGCGGTCGAGAATTAACGGTGAGATCGATCGCTGGTCGCAGGATATTCTCAGGTTGGGAAATTCTAGTTTCCAAGAAGGAAAGCTGGAGGAGGCGATCGCGATCGCCCGCAAGATTCCCCAAGACGTTCCTGCTTATACGACGGTGCAACAGCAGATTGAAAAGTGGCAGTCAATATGGAGCGATGCAGAGAAACTTTACCGCACAGCAGAAAATCACTTGCGTCAGGAAGAGTGGGGGCTGGCTTTCCGCCAAGCTACTCTGC
The DNA here is from genome assembly GCF_020883145.1 of Microcoleus sp. CAWBG27. Lineage (NCBI taxonomy): Bacteria > Bacillati > Cyanobacteriota > Cyanophyceae > Oscillatoriales > Microcoleaceae > Microcoleus > Microcoleus sp. CAWBG27. The sequence continues at coordinate 53,536 of NZ_JAHREU010000010.1, read as the reverse complement.
TGTTGGATACGGGCAATACTTTCTGGGAATCGACGAAGTATGAGGAACTCACTAAGGTAATTCAGGCGACGAAGGCTGAGGGCAATAAGTTGGTAAAAGCCCGGAATACAGCCTCGGAGGGAGGGCTAGACAATCTGGTGACAGGGATTAAGCTGGCTCAGGGCATCGATCAAAAAAGTTATTTGTATCAAGCTGCCAATAAGTTGATCGCGGAATTTAGCAAGAAAGTGATGGCGATCGCCCAAAAACGCTTGCAGACAGGCGATTGGCAGCAGGCGATCTCGATCGCTAACAAGATTCCAGAAACTGCAAATTTAAAGGAACAAGTACAGGATTTTAACGAGTTGGCTCAGGCTACGGCTCAGGCTTTGACGGGTTCTGTTGATGGTTTGTCTAAGGCGATCGATCTGGCTCAAAAGTTGAAAGACGGCCGCCCTTTGTACAAACAAGCTCAAGATTTAGTCGCCCGCTGGCAGCAAGAAATGGCTGATGTGAAAATTTTGGATTTGGCAAGCAGGCTGGCAGCGCCGGGAGGGGTCAAGGACTTGAGGGCTGCGATCGCCCAATTGCAAACAGTCCCGGAATCAAATCCCCGCTCTAAGGAAGCTCGGACTCAAATCGATCGCTTGAGCCGTCAAATCGAACTGCTAGAAGACAGTCCGTACTTGCAAAGAGCTAACGATTTAGCGACTACCGGCGATCCAAATTCCCTGGAAGCAGCCGTAGCTCAAGCTTCTCGGATCGGCCAAGGAAGGGCGCTGTACGGGGAAGCTCAAGCCAAAATTCAAGCTTGGATCGAGAGAAGACAGCGGCTTCAAGATCAGCCGTTTTTGGAGAGAGCTCAGCAACTAGCGGCTAGGGGCAATTTAGCCGAGGCCATTGATATAGCCCGCCGGATTCGATCGGGACGGGTGCTGTATGAGGAAGCTCGATCGAACATTCGGACTTGGGAAGCTCAATTGCAGGGCGAGCAAGGCTTGCAGAGCGCCCGTCAGGCCGCCCAAGCGGGAACTGCTGACTCCTTGCAAGCAGCAATTACGCTAGCGCTTCAGGTACCGGATACGAGTTCGCTCCGCTGGCAAGCGAGCGAGGCGATTGAGGAGTGGAGCCAGCGGATTTTGGCGATGGGTGTGGAACAATCGTCGTCGGATCTGGCTGGGGCGATCGCGACTTTAAAGAAAATTCCCTCGGGTTCTCGGGCTTTTGAGCAAGCGCAATCGCAAATCAAAATTTGGGAGGAATCGCTGAATCCTGGGGCTGCTGAGTCAACGTCTCCGGCTCCGGAGCCACCGGAAACCGAGCCACCAAGTCGCTCTCCGAGCCGTTAGGTTAACTATGCTTGCCCGAAAAGAGGCGGAGGTTTAAACCCCCGTCTCAAAGCTTGCATTCGGTTTTAACGAGTGAGAATTCATCAATTGCCGCCGCATATGACAAGATATCGTTGGCGAGTTAATCGCCAACATTCAAAAATCCATAAATAAATTCTTTGTATTCGTCTTTGATTGGCAGCTCTTCATCGACTTTCAGACGCCGCCGCACTGCGACAACTTCCTGGCGCGCGATCGGATTATAACCAGGTTTCTCATATTTTTCCCAATACAATCCAGTTCCCCGGCGCTGCCAAGCCGGAAGTTCGTTAAAGTTAATTCCGTTTTGAAACAGCAACTCGTTTTTGAAAGCGATCGATTTTTTCTCTAATATAACTGCTGCATTTTCACCCGTTTCGCCATTTTTTCGCAGCATCCAATAACTCCAGCCATTCAAAGCACAGCGCGTTGCATCTGCTTGGCGCCACAGAAAATAATCTACTACTTGCGATTTGTTGGCGGCGGAACAAACGCGGCTATCAAAATTGACTGCTGTGCGAGCGATACCAGTGAAAGTTGCACTAGCAATACTCGCAGAAATAGAGACAATTTTTTCTAAGCTGCGGTCAAACAAAGCCCAATCTGGAGGAAACAAAACAGATATTTCGTCACTTTCGGTGTAGGCGTAAATGCCTCCTAGTTCTGATAGCAACGCTTTGGTAGTTTCTACCATTAATTCGTGGAATTTTAAGTCGAAAGGCTTCTCAAAAATTGAGGAAGTATATTTAGAAAAACTGCGACCGTCTGCGCGAATTATGGTGTGAGTTCCCGGCAACAAACGCAGGTTGTGAAAGTATTCTAGCTCCCGCATTTTTTTTTCAAATATCTGATTGTCCATCAATCACTTCCTCTGCGGGCCAGGTTTTTACTTCAAATGCCAAGTTGTCTGCCATGCGGACGAAAAATAGGCGATCGAACCCTTCGTCGTAACTGGGCAATACCATTTTTTTGATGGTAGCATAAATTGCTATGTCTGGAACTTGAGATTTGCCCGATCGCTCTTGATTTCGAGCTAAACAGTCGCTGACTGTTGATTCAAAGTAGTAACCGATGATTTGGGCATTATAGATACGAGCGATATCAATCAGCGGTATGCGATCGAGAACGGCGGGATTGGTGTTGTCAACCGCTACTGAATGCCCTGCTTCCAGTGCATTTTCAATTAACTGAATTTGTCGGCGCGATTTATTTCTATTGTTTCGCATTAAATCTTTGCTGACTAAAACGTGCGTTGCAGCTAAATAGTCGCGAAAAAAAGTGCTTTTGCCCGATGCTTGCAATCCAATTAAAATCACTAATTCCAAAGCTAAACATCCGCTGCATTGAGGTGCATCATCGCCCAAGTCGTGTAAGTGCCGATCGGACTCCAGAGTATGTAAGGCAGCAATAACCAGGTTGCTGATTCAGAAACTGGCAACACGCTTAAAGCTAGCAGCACACTTAAAATTGCGCCAGTTCCGCCGATTATCGTACCAACTTTTAGACTCCTAACTTTGCACATAACCGACGTGTAAGACATAGTTACTATTTCTAAAAGCAGGTACAAACCCATTCTCAACCAAGTCTCCAGAGTTCCCGGTGCTTTTTCCCAAACAATCACTGCTGACCAAGCTCCACAAATAAAAATTACTGTCCAAATTATGGGAATTGCTGCTTCAATTTTTAGCCATCTCGGACGCTGCAATCGGTTGAACCACTGGATGTCACTGGGGGTGATTCTGTTAATCGCCAAAGCTACTATCAAGACGACTGCTCCAATTACCATCCACGATCTAATCATTTCTCTACCTTAAGTTAGATTAACTGTTTCGATTAAAGCTATATTTTAGTTAAGTCCGGGTCAAACCACATCTCTCTTCAGTCTTAAATTGATAATTGCAAGGTAAATTAGGCTGTTCAACAGTTGACAGTTGACAGTTGGAGAGCGACCTCTACCTATAAGTCCTAGGAATGAAACAGTGAATAATTTTGTTTTATTTCCCCCTCGAAGGAGGAGGCTTTAAACCCATTCTTCTTGGTTAAAAACAGCAAGTTTATGGCCTTCACAATCCCGGAAACACAACCTAATTATGTAGGGTGCGCGGCGCGCACCTTACCGCGAAAAGTAGCGCTTAGCTTTGCAAATCAATCAGTTAGCCGAGCCGGTGATGGTGTTCTAATTCTAAACTAGAGTCATCATCTTTTTTGGGAACCAGAAGCGTATTTTCGCTGCTCGGTTGCAACACAGCTTTAATCACTTGGAGAAAACGGTTGGGTTTTTTAGTTTGACCGTTGAGAGTGCGACGGTCTTTAACTTTTTGAGAAAGGTGTCGCATTACAGATAAATCGAGTTCATCGATGAAATGATCTGCTATACGTTCTCCCATTAAATCAATAGCTTCCGAATACTGATCGGTGAGCATTTCTATGGCATCGTATGCTTCATCAGCAACTTGACTTGCTACTGTTTTATTTTGGTCGCCTGATGTCTGAGAATGGCTGCGGCGCCGGTCTAAAAGACTTTGATACTCAGCAACACTCATTCCCAAATTGTAGAGGTGATGATGAGCGTGATCCATCAAATCTACTTCACTGGGATAGAAGAAGCCGCGAGTGCTGTTGATGCCGTGCAGTTTTGCCCAACGCCGCAGAATAATCTCATCTTGCAGTTGGTATCGCTCCAACATTTGAGCTGTACTTAGCTCTACTTCTGGCGTAACCTTGAAATCGCTCATCGGTAAATCCTCGCTGGTGGTGTAGATGAATAAACTTGAAACTTAGAATCAGTAGTTTGGGCGCAGTCTGAAAATGACGATAAATCCTTTGACGGCATTCAGAGAAGTCTTGGGGGCATTTGCTAGCCGTCGATCGAGTCAGAGGATTTCAGGGTAGCGTACTATTGGGCTTGGTCTCGATCGCATTCGGGAGCAACTGCACAGGCTTAATAATATAGCTGATTGGCTGTTTCAACAACCATTAAAAATAGTAAACTTTGCTTTTTTGGCTTGAATTGTTAGTGATTTTGAGTTATAATACTCACAGTAACTGTGCAATTAGTAATTTTAGTAGTTGCAAGCGAGATTCTTAGTATGCCTGTATACGATTATTTTTGTCCCACAAACAACCAGCAGTTAGAAGTTTCGCACAGCATGAACCTGGAAGTTTCGACTTGGCGCCAACTATGCGAGTTGGCTAAGTGCGAGCCTGGGGATACTCCTGGAGATGCTCCGGTACGCCGAATGCTGAGCGCTCCGAGGTTGATGAAGCCGACATCCGACACCGATTATAAAAATTCGGGTTTCAGCAAGTATGTAAAGCGGGATGAAGGGGTTTATGAAAATGTCACGGCTAAAGATGGTGAAAGCCGTATTGTCAATCGAGAAGGTAAGCCACTGAAAGACTGAGAATTTACAATCATTAAGTTCGTAGTAAGGACTTCAGTCCTTCTTAAAAGTTCGTAGTAAGGACTTCAGTCCTTCTTAAAAGTTCGTAGTAAGGACTTCAGTCCTTCTTAAAAGTTCGTAGTAAGGACTTCAGTCCTTCTTAAAAGTTCGTAGTAAGGACTTCAGTCCTTCTTA
>NZ_JAHREU010000010.1:0-48512 GCF_020883145.1 Microcoleus sp. CAWBG27 | reverse complement strand
AAAGTTCGTAGTAAGGACTTCAGTCCTTCTTGATTTTTAAATTGAGCAGGACTAAAGTCCTTACTACAAACCAGATAAGATTATTTACCAAACCAATCACTCATTTTCTGCTGTGCTTGTGCTTTAGTCTCAGCATTAATGTACACTGAAACAGTAGCAATCGCAGTCAGCAACACCCCCAAATCGTCTGTAAATCCGACACCGACTAATATATCTGGAATCGCATCAACTGGAGATATAAAATAGGTCAAAGCTCCCACAACAACGGTTTTAGCCCAAGCAGGTACGTTGGGATTTTGAGCAGTGTAATAAAGAGTCAAAGCTTTTTCAACTACTTCTCGGCCAGCACTTAAAGCAAACTTTTTAAGTTTTGCCCAAAAACTTTCATCGGAATAACCTGGTTGCGGATTGGTGAGGTTTATTGTGGTTCTTTTAGGGTCGATTAAATCGAGAGGAATGCCCTTATTTTTGAGCTGGGAAATAGCAGTATTAAATGATGCTGATGCTTGATTGTTGGTGGGTGCAGCCTCCTGTAGTTGTTTCATGTCTGCGAAGAATTCTTGCATGGCTTGAATTTGCAAATCGGAAACTGCGAGCATTTTTTTCGCGGATTGAATCGCCTCGCTTTCTGTGGGATGCAGGGTATTATTTACCAAAGCAATGCCGATTAAAAAATACATGACTCCCAAGCGCAGGGGTTCTTTTGACTGACTGAGTGTTGGCAAACAGTCGCCCAGAGATGGTGGAGTCGCAGTGTAGGATTGGATTTGAGCCTTGGCTGAATCGGAAAACTTGTCTAAATTTATGGTTTTAAACAACAAATTTAGTTCGTCAATATCAACGGAACCGTCGGCGGCTGCGATCGCAAATAAAGAACCGTAAAAAGCTAAAAGTTCGGTTTCAGAAGATGTAGCAAAAATATCTTGTTCGGACATGATGCAACTTGGATCGATCGCGAGTATCTCGATCGTACCACAAACCTGACCTCGAATCTTCGCAAAAACCGGCAATAATCTTAGAAGCTAGGACAAAATGGAGAATTTTTGATGAAAGTTGCGATCGTCGGCTGCGGTTATGTGGGTACTGCGACAGCGCGACATTTACGCGGTAAATCTGATTGTACTGTGACGGCGACAACTACGACGGCGAGCCGAGTTAGTGAATTGGAGGGTGTCGCCCAGCGGGTAGTTGTGCTTAAGGGAAATGATGCAGGTGCGATCGCGAGTTTGCTGCAAGACCAAGATGCAGTTATGATGTGCGTCGGTGCTCGAAATGCTGATGCTTATCGGGAAAGTTACTTAGAGACTGCGACAACTTTGGTATCAGTTTTACAGCAGACACCGACAGTCAAGCAGGTAATTTATACGGGTACTTATTCAGTCTACGGCGACTGTCAAGGTAAAGTGGTAGATGAAGAATCGCCCGTCGCGCCCGCCAATCCCAACGGTGAAATTCTCGCCGAAACCGAACGAGTTTTATTAGCAGCATCGAGTCCAAACCTGCAAGTTTGCATTCTCCGTTTGGGTGGCATTTACGGGCCCGGGCGAGAATTAGTTAAAATCTTTGGACGTTGGGCGGGGACAACTCGTCCGGGCGCCGGGGAAGATGCGACAAATTGGGTGCATCGAGATGATATTGTTGGGGGATTGACCTTTGCATTAGACAATAGATTGCAAGGGATATATAATTTAGTCGGGGATGTGTCGCTATCTAGTAGCGAATTAGTCGATCGCATTTTTGAAACTCACAATCTACCGAAAGCTACTTGGGATAAATCTGTGAGCAGCGTGCGCCCTTATAATGCGAGGGTATCGAATCAAAAAATTAAGGCGGCTGGTTATCAATTCATCCATCCTGAAATTACAGAGTTTTAAATATAGTAGTTTTCAGAAAGATGAGGTACGTTGTTGGGCTTCAGCCCTAAGAGTTTCAGTGGTTATGTAACCTGTCAGTCATACCTCATCTTTTTGAGAGAGGCTATACAAATCATTTTGTATTTGCTGTCATCGTTTTTGCCACAGATATAAGCTGATCCTGAGTTAAATCATCCCCAGGATTGGCAACTGGGCCCCAGTTTGTATATTGAGTGGATCTGCCTGCACGTATTGCCACAAAAGCTCGAATAGATTCCAAGTTACCGCGAGTCATTTCAAAATAAGTGTAGGTAGCTCCCCAGCACAGAAATTGATTGGTAATTCCTCCGATTCTTCCCTTGCCTAAATCCATAATTTTTACCAAAGAAACAGAGATATTTCTTTGACAAGCTTTGTCATAATAAGAATAAGCTATCGGAGCCTTCTCATTGTATTTATAGTTAGTTGCAAATATTGTTAGCTCAGAGGGAGTCATAGCGAAACAAGGATTTGCTGCGAACAGAAAAACAATTGTAGTAGTTAGTAATTTTTTCATGATTTGATACCAGAACCGGGTTTCTGACCCCCTTTCTCTTTTAGTCGGCGCAGGCCGACTTTGTTTGTGTAGACGCGGTTTCAACCGCCTCCTTCATCAAGGGGATACTCGGATTTAGTATGAAACCTTTTCTATACTTTCTCCTTAACCCAAGTCCTAAAAGATTTCAGCAAAGCCATTTCCCCCATCGTTTGAGTGCGAGTGAAAAAAACAGCCATTTCCGCTGCTGATACAAAGGGAAAAGCAATACTAAAGTCGCGCTCAATATATTTGGTTTCAACCAACTGATAAAATTTCAAAACTCGCCCGTTATACAGCCAGAGTTCCGGGACTCCAAGTGCTGAGTAAAGTGCCAACTTATCAACTGAACTGCTGGTAATATCTATTTCAATTGCTAAGTCGGGCGGTGGGGCAGTTTCTAAATCCAGTTCTTGCCTGCCTCTAACTGCTGCTTCATTTTGGATATAATAACAGTTATCTGGTTCTATACCTTTTTTTGCATTTTTGAGTTTGAGAGTAGTTGAGCCAGCACTTTTAATTTCAATGCCGAGTTCTTCTGCTAGAGCAAGGATGAAATTACCGAAATTGCTCTTGTAGTTCTCATGTTCAAATAGTGGCGCCATAATTTCCAGTCTCCCTTCATCGTAAGCTATGCGATAACCTCGCTTATCGCCTATTTCTTTGAGCAGCGTTTCAAAGGTCTGCCAGCTAATGTTTTCTAGCAGGGTTCTCTGTTCGGCTAAACTTGAAGTGGTAGCAATCATCTCAAAATCTCCTTGAGCTGAGAAAACTCTAGTTTTATTGTATCACGGTCAAAGTTAGTTCCAAAAGGGCGTTCTTTTTTGAACCGCAGGTGCACGCGAATGAACGCGGATGCTGGAAGGGTATTGAGAATTATCCTTCTTACACAATTGTTATAGCAATCCTCTCATTATTTTCATAATTATGGTAGGGGTTCTTTAAGAACCAGGTTGCCCCGATAGATAGGGGTAGGCACGGGGGCACTACCCCTACAAATCTTCATCAATCATTTAGGATTGCTATAGTTTAATTTCTGAAAACCTTTGAGCTTCCAGAATGTAGCTGAGTATAAAAAAACACCGATAAATAGCCCGGAAATAGAACCAATAACAGCTCTAACAACTATCCCCGAAAAACTTCCATCCTCGGCTAGGTGTAATTTTATCGCAATTGCTGCAAAGATACCAGATGTGAGTAAAATGCAGCCAGTTGCTAATAATTTCCAGGAAATAGGTAGGGTTTCTTGCCTTTGGCGAGGTTGAGTGTTGAGTAACCATACTAAAAACCAAATCGACAAACCGCAGAGTCCGAATATGCCACTTCCATATTGAAGTAACTTGTAAAGTGGCAGAGATACAATCTTAGATTGCAGCAGAGGAAAGTTGACGACAAACCACCCTGTGGAATGAGTAAAATCATCCCAAACAATATGACTGATGCCACCGATCGCGATCGATGCTATAATTATTAAAAATCTAGATAATGGAAAAAACGAGAATCGCTTAATTGGTGGCAGTCTGTCGGCTACCTGTGAGGGAGCAAGTGCCACCAGCGGATGCTTGAAAACCAAGTGAAACACTAGCAACAGCACCAGGGAACAGGGTATACCTTCGACGAATACTCCTTGGAAACTGTGTCCAATACTTCTGACTGGCTTTAGGGCGATAAAGTATTGCAAATCGGGTATCATTGTCCCAATTGCGATCGCTAATAAATCCAATTTTCGTTTAGACAGCAACCAGATGGGCGCGGCGGCGATGGGATGTGCAATTGTAAAAGGCATTCTGCTCAACTGAATCTTGAAAAAAACTTTGGTAACTGAGGTGGGCAAATGCCCACCCCACAAAGCTTAGCAGAAACAATTGCTTGAAAGCCCGCCCGCCCGATCGGGAGAAATTAAAATCAGACTATTCATTACTCCATTCATCGGAGTTAAGGGTAGAGGTAGCTCTCCTTCTGTCAACTGTCAACTGTCAACTGTCAACTGTTCAACCCATCATCTCACCAAAAAAGTCGATCGTCTCTTTGAGTGCTTTGACAAACACATCAATCTCCTCACAGGTATTGTAAAAATACACGCTCGCCCGCGCCGTAGATGAAACGTTCAAATAGCGGTGCAAAGCTTGCGTGCAGTGATGTCCGGAACGAATCGCGACCCCCTCCTGATCCAACATCGTAGACAAGTCTTGAGGGTGAATTTCTCCGGCGGTAAATGATGCTAGCGCTGCCCTACCTTCACCGTTGCTGTCTGGTTGCGGCCCGTAGATTTTGATCTCGGGAATTTGCCGCAACTGTTGGAAGAGATAACCTGTCAAGTCGGCTTCGCAAGCGTGAATCTGCTCCATGCCTATGTTATTAAGATAGTCGATCGCAGCACCAAGGGCGATCGCCTCACCGATTGCCGGAGTACCCGCCTCAAACTTGTGCGGCAAATCAGCATAGGTGGAATATTCTAGAAACACATCAGCAATCATCTCGCCGCCGCCGAAAAACGGAGGCATTTCTCTCAGCAAGTTTAGTTTACCGTACAGAAAACCGATACCAGTCGGAGCGCACATTTTGTGACCGGAAGCAACCAGCCAATCGCAATCGATTGCTTGCACGTCTACTATCATGTGCGGTACGCTTTGGCAAGCATCAATTAAAACTTTGGCGCCGAAACTGTGGGCGATTTTGCAGATTTCTTTAACTGGATTGATGCAGCCTAAAGTATTGGAAACGTGAACCACAGACACCAACTTAGTTTTGTGGGAAACCAGCGTTTTAAACTGTTCCAAATCAAACTCGTAAGTTTCGGTTAATTCAACAAACTTCAACACCGCACCGGTTTTTTGAGCAATCATTTGCCAGGGAACGAGATTGCTGTGGTGTTCCATCACCGACAGAATAATTTCATCTCCCGCTTGCAGATTGCTTAAACCCCAAGAATAAGCAACTAAGTTAATTGCTTCCGTGGCGTTGCGAGTGTAAACAATTTCTTGCCGCGATGCTGCATTGATAAATGCTGCAACTTTATCTCTCGCACCTTCGTAAGCATCAGTCGCTTTGGCGCTGAGAGTGTGGGCGCCGCGGTGGACGTTGGCATTGTATTGTTCGTAGTAATCGCGCCAAGCGTTGAGTACAGCTAGGGGTTTTTGGGAAGTCGCTGCGTTGTCTAAATAAATTAGCGGTTTACCGTTGACTTTTTGGGTCAAAATTGGAAAGTCGGCGCGAACTTTTGAGGCTAGAGTTTTTTCTTGAATAAGTGTCATATTTTCTGAGTTAACAATGAGAAGTTATTTGTTTGCAAGATTAGGGCGCAATTCCATTTTAAACGATTAAATAGGTATGTTGTTGGGCTTTAGCCCTCTTTATAGATACGTCCAAAGAGGGCTAAAGCCCAACAACGTACCTTGATTAATTATAGCATTTGCGGCCCAGACGCGAACCGACCTTTGAGCGATGCTTTTGGTAGTTTCCATTTTTTCCAGACAATAAAACCAACCTAGGGGTTGTCAGGTTAATTGATTGGACGCGGCTTTGATGAGGAAAGCAGTGCATTTAGCTTTTGGGATTTTGAAAATCCCAAAAGCCTTTCGAGTCTAATTATAGCTTTTCTCTAAAAGATGAGGTATGACTGACAGCTTATATAACCACTAAGAGGGCTGAAGCCCAACAACGTACCTTACCTATTTGAGAAGGGCTATAACCTTGATTAATCGAGACACTACCTACAGGATTTTACTAATCTTTCACCGGCCGCATTGTCGGGAACATTACGGCATCTCGGATGCTTTGAGTGTTAGTTAAAAGCATGACCAATCTGTCTACGCCGATGCCCATTCCCGCGCAATTCGGCATTCCCAAAGATAGCGCTTGGATGAAGTCTTCATCCATGGGATGCGCTTCGTCGTCGCCTGCATTTTTCTGCGCTAGCTGTTCTTCAAAGCGCTTTCTTTGCTCCTTCGGATCGTTTAATTCCGAGAAGCCATTCGAGTATTCTGTGCCATTAATAAACAGCTCAAAACGTTCGACAAATCCCGGTTTGCTGCGGTGTCCTTTGGCTAAGGGACTGACTTCGACGGGATAGTCGATGATGAATGTCGGTTGAATTAGTTTGGGAACAACTAATTTGTCAAAAACTGCGTACAAGACGTAGCCTAAACTTTGTTGTTCTAACTTGGACAGATGTAATTCTAGCTTGCTGGCATTTGCGATCGCACTTTCGAGATCCAAACTGTCAAAATCCAGCCCAAACTCGTCTCTGACAGCTTCCACCATCGTTTTCACTTGCCAGTGTTTGCCGCTAAAACCGGGATATTTGTCGCTGTAGTCGAATTTGCGCTCTAAACTGATGCTTTCTCCCTGATTTTCAATTTCCAAGACATCCCCGAAAACAGCCGCCGCCGCAAAACACATCACATCTTCGACAACTGTTAAAATGTCGAACACATCTGCATAAGCTTGGTAAACTTCTAAGGAGGTAAACTCGGGATTGTGAGTGCTATCAATACCCTCATTTCTAAAGGCTTTCCCGAGTTCAAATACTCGCTCAAAACCGCCGCAAATAGCTCTTTTTAAGAACAGTTCCGGTGCCACTCGCAAATATAAATCCACTTCCAAAGCATTGTGGTGCGTCATGAACGGCTTAGCAGCAGCACCGCCGTAAATAGCTTGCAGTGTCGGTGTTTCTATTTCGTAAAAATTGGCTTTCCAGAGATAGGAACGGATGCTTTGAACGATGCGGCTGCGCTGCATGAAACGGTTGAGCGCATCTTGGTTGCTAGCCAAATCCATTTCGCGGTGGCGGCGGCAAACTTCGGGGTCGTTAATGCCGTAATAAGAGTCGGGAAATTGAATGGTAGCTTTTGATAACAGCGTGAATTCCCGCACTAAAATAGAAAGTTCTCCCCGGGGCGTGCGGCAGGCGATGCCTTGGACACCGACAAAATCGCCGATATCAAGCAATTTTTTAATTTGTTCAAAGCTCAAACCGACTTCACCGGTGACGATTGCTTTCTCGATTTTGAGTTGAATTTTGTCTGTGGCGTCTTTTAAATCGATGAAACCAATTTTGCCGCTGTCTCGCTTGGAAATAATCCGGCCTGCTAATCGCAGGGAAATTTCTTCGGGATCGCTTTCTCCATTGGCGAGTTCTTTTCCCGGCTGACTAAATATTTCGCGAACTTGTTGGGCTGTGTGCGATCGCGCGTAGGATTGGCTAGGATACGGTTCTATGCCTTGCGATCGCAGTTCGTCTACTTTTTGACTGCGGACTTCGGCTTCACTCAGAGTCATTACTTATTGCCTGGTTAAAATTACCAATATCTTACATCTTGCACTATTCTCGTGCTGGTGCTCCGGGCGGGCTCGCCTGCCAACCCCACCAGAAAATTCACTTCTTAAGGGACAAGCATCTTGCCTGTTCCTGACCAAGCTGCAAAATGTGAGAAACACTAGACTTTATCATAACCGCGCAACAGGGATGAATTTTTCAAACAACTTAAGATACACTTGCGATCGTCAGGCGTGCCTTAACTGTTGACTAACATCTGCGATCGCAACCGCCACATCCGGCGCAGACTTAAATAATGTCACAAATAAAAACTCAACTCCTTACAGATAAACGGTTTGATTCCCACACATAACTGCCAACTGTCAACTGTCAACTGTCAACTGTCAACTGCCAACTGCCAACTGTCAACTGCCAAAGCGGGCGAAACCTTAAAAAATTAAGTTGTCTGTCGATCGCAAGTGGTGAGATGATATGTAGTGCAGCCTCACGGCAGTTCCACAGAAACTGAACAGCAGGGACGCGGGCGATCGAACTCGACTCATCGCACCTCTGCCACAAGCGACCACACACACTCTCTTACATATAAAAACCAGAATTATGGCTGTTGCAACTCAATCACTCGAAGAACTCTGCATCAACTCTATCCGCTTTCTCGCCATCGATGCGGTAGAAAAAGCAAAATCAGGACACCCTGGACTGCCGATGGGCGCTGCGCCTATGGCCTTCGTGCTGTGGGATCGGTTTATGCGGTTCAACCCCAAAAACCCCAAGTGGTTCAATCGCGATCGCTTCGTCCTCTCGGCCGGCCACGGCTGTATGCTACAGTACGCCCTCATGCACTTGACCGGCTACGATAGCGTCAGCCTCGACGACATCAAGCAATTCCGTCAGTGGGAATCCAAAACCCCCGGACACCCAGAAAACTTTGTCACCGAAGGCGTAGAAGTTACTACAGGCCCTCTGGGACAAGGCATTGCTAACGCCGTCGGTTTGGCAATGGCAGAAGCTCACCTCGCTGCTAAGTTTAACAAGCCCGGTAACACCATTGTTGACCACTACACCTACGTCATCATGGGTGATGGCTGCCACATGGAAGGCATTTCCGGCGAAGCTTGTTCCTTGGCTGGACACCTCGGACTCGGCAAATTAATTGCCTTGTACGATGACAATCACATTTCCATTGAAGGCGACACCGCCTTGGCTTTTACTGAAGATGTCGGCAAGCGTTTTGAAGCTTACAACTGGCACGTTATTACAGTAGACAATACTGCTCTAGACAATGATACTAATTTAGAAGCAGTTCACAAAGCTATTGAAGAAGCCAAAAAAGTCACGGACAAACCGTCCATGATTAAAGTTCGCACAATCATTGGTTACGGTTCTCCCAACAAGCGCAATTCTTACAGTTCTCACGGTGCTGCTTTGGGTACCGATGAAGTGAAAGCAACTCGCGATTTCTTGAAATGGGAATACGCACCATTTGAAATTCCTGCTGATGCTTTGTCACACTTCCGCAAAGCAGTAGAACGTGGAGCTTCTGCTGAGCAAGAATGGAATGAAGCTTTTGCAGCTTATAAAGCAGCATATCCTGCTGAAGCAGCGGAATATGAGCGCACCGTTGCTGGCCAACTTCCCGAAGGTTGGGATAAAGTTCTCCCGACTTACAAGCCGGAAGATAAGGCAGATTCCAGCCGGAATCATTCTGGAAAATGTTTGAATGCTTTGGCTGCTGTCCTACCTGAATTGATCGGTGGTTCCGCTGACTTGGCATCTTCTAACATGACTTTGCTCAAGGGTGAAAAAGATTTCCAAAAAGGTCAATACGAAGGACGGAACCTGCGCTTTGGTGTGCGGGAACACGCCATGGGCGCGATCGCCAATGGTATGCTCCTCCACGGTGGCTTAATACCTTACTGCGCCACATTCTTAGTATTTGCCGACTATATGCGCGGCGCAATTCGCCTCTCCGCACTCTCCGAAGCTGGTGTCATCTATGTCATGACTCACGACTCCGTAGCCTTGGGCGAAGACGGCCCCACTCACCAACCAGTCGAAACCATCGCTTCCCTGCGCGCCATCCCCAATTTGTTGGTGATGCGCCCTGCGGATGGAAACGAAACATCCGGTGCTTACAAAGTGGCAGTTGAAAGCCCCAAACGCCCCACATTAATGGCTTTGTCTCGTCAAAACTTGCCCAATTTGGCCGGAAGCTCCATCGAAGGAACAGCCAAAGGTGCTTACACTTTGTCCGACGACGGCGGCACTCCCGACATCATTTTAATCGGCACCGGTGGCGAAACATACCTCTGCGTTGATGCCGCTGAAAAATTGCGCGCCGCAGGTAATAAAGTCCGCGTCGTTTCGATGCCTTGCTGGGAATTGTTCGACTTGCAAGATGCCACTTACCGCGAATCTGTACTACCAAAAGCTGTTACCAAACGGTTAGCAGTTGAAGCTGCTTCTAGCTTCGGCTGGGGACGTTATTTGGGTTCCGAAGGCGACAGCATCAGCATCGATACTTTCGGCGCTTCTGCACCAGGCCCCGTTGCTCTAGAAAAGTTTGGCTACACCGTTGATAATGTCGTAGCTAAGGCTAAGGCGCTGTTAGGCTAAGCTGTTAGGCTAAGCTGTTAGGCTAAGCTGTTAGGCTAAGCTGTTAGGCTAAGCTGTTAGGCTAAGCTGTTAGGCTAAGCTGTTAGGCTAAGCTGTTAGGCTAAGCTGTTAGGCTAATAAATAGCAGCAGCATAATTTTGGGTGGGGCGGGCTTCTGGCTCGCCCCTTTTTTTATTAGGTAAAGAAAGTTCGGCAACGAGCAATGTACGGGATGTAACGGATTGTATAGAATAAGGCTTGAGTTATCGTCGCGAGAGAAGAAAGAAGAAGGAGAAGATAAAACTTCAACCCGCTCCCGGCGCGTGAGTGTTTGTTTGGCGTGCGAATTCCATTCACCCGGTCTTCTGTATATTTCAGAAATTTGAGATAAGTTATAAGTGATTGGGTTAAATTTCCATTCCCCATTACCCATTAGTGTCAACTTAACGTTAAATATACTGCCGATCTACTATTTGACCATTAGGCCTAGATCCCCCCTAACCCCCCCTTAAGAAGCTATGCTTTATAAACATCTTTCTTAACAATAAAGTTGACAAAAATCAACATCTGTGCTGTTAAACGAACGGGCGATCGCCCAGGAATGAGGTTAAAATGATCAATCAATGGGTAAGACAAGAATTAGAAAAAACTGAATTGGGAGACGCAAGAAGGACAAATAGATTCATGAAAATTGTTTCTAATTTGAGCAATAAACCAGAATCTAGCGTCCCAGAAGCTAGTGGAACGTGGGCAGAAACTAAGACTACTTACGATTTCTGGGATTCACCATATATCAAACCAGCTCAGCTTAGGAAAGGACACATAGATGCGACGCTTTCAAGAATTAAAAATTATCAAATTATCTTAGCAATACAGGATACAACGGAATTAAATTATACTACGCATGAAGCAGTCAAAGGAGTCGGATATCTTGATAATAAATATGCTCATGGATTGAAAGTACATTCAAAGGAGGCAGCAACAACAGAGGGGCTACCATTAGGCATTATCGACCAAATTGTAGCGTGGCGTTTACTTTATATTACTTATCTAGCTCGTAGCGAGACTAATGTCAGTTGTGAAATTATGTTATTACCTCCGGAATGGCAGGCTCTTTATGCCAAAAATCATCACAAAAGTTATCCTCATTCTTACCCGCCAACTTTAGGAGAAGCGGTTGGTTGGATTGCTAAATTGGGAGGTTTTTTGGGAAGAAAACATGATGGTTTTCCGGGAGTTAAGACCTTGTGGCGTGGATTGAGAAGATTGGATGATATTATGATGGGTTGGCTGCTATTTAATCAACTTAAAACAACTTGAATTGGTATTTTGCCAGGGTGAAAATAGCTGTGATGACAAATTGTGTTGATGACGTAAGTGATAATTTTGGCAAACCGCCACCAATGGCAGAAAAACCTTAGATTGCTATTTGTCCAAAATGCGATCTCGGGGTTTTTCCCGAGAGCACTTGAGCGAACTTATTGAAAGAGGGAGACATCAATGAACATTCTTTGCACCAGAATTCGTATTCGATCAGAATTTATCTCCCCAATAGCTCTTACACCAGTAGTTACTTTTGTCAACTTTCTTGTTAAGAAAGATGTTTATAAAGCATAGGACTGTCAGGGGGATAAGAGTCTTCTCTTTCGTCAACCCCTCTACTCCCCCATCCTCGGGGGATGCGAGGGGGTTCAGGCCTCAACGGTAAACGATAGATACAAAAGTTTTTAGGCGATTGTTGACACCTAATTATGCAGCGGGCGTCCGAAACGCCGTTCAACAGTTGACAGTTGACAGTTGACAGTTGACAGAAGGAGAGCGACCTCTACGCTTCAGTCAGAGGATTGGAGTAATGAATAGTCTGATTTTAATTTCTCCCTCAAAGGCGGGCGGGCTTTCAACCAATTCTTTCTGGTAAGCTTTCGCCAAAACTTGGAATTAATTATTAAATTCTAGGATTCGGACGCGGTGGCGTCGAGGGATGTTTGCCCGGTCATTTCAGAACACAGGCTAATTTAGATAAATGTTCACAATCAAAAGAAAGTAATGGTATTAACGTCAGAGACAGGCGATCGCGATGACAGCGACTGCGAATTAATTTACGCTCCGGCTTCGATTCAACCTCACGGCATCCTGTTGGTGGTGGAATCTACTGTTTTGAAGATTTTGCAAGTTAGCAATAATACTTTTAAGGCGATCGGCATTTACCCGCAAGAACTTTTGGGCAAGTTTTTACATGGATTTGTCGAGACTGAGGAAATTAAGGCGATTCAAAAAGCTTTATGCGAAAACAGCAATCAAACTAACGATATCAGCTTATCATTCAAAATTCAAAACCGCAAGTCTTTTTTTCATGGGACGCTGTATCAATTAAGTTCGGTATTAATTTTTGAACTAGAGCAGGTTGTTTCCCCAAAAGCGAGCAATTATTTCAATTCTTATCATTTAGTCCAAAAGCCGATCGACAAAATCCACAACACGCCAAACCTGCAATTGCTGTGTCAGACAGTGGTAGAAGAGGTGCGGAGGATGATTGGGTTCGATCGGGCGATCGTCTATCAATTTGATGCCACAGGTGCGGGAAAAGTCGTCGCCGAAGATAAAGCAGAAAATTTGGCTTCTTTATTGGGAATGCACTATCCGGCTGCCGATATTCCCCCGCAGGCTAGAAAGCAGTTCACCATGAATTTAATTCGGTTTATTCCCGATCTTCACTATCAGGCTGTAGAACTAATTCCTGAGTGCAATCCGCTGACGGGGCGCCCCCTGGATCTGGCATTTTCTTTGTTGAGAACAGTTTCGCCTTGCCACGTTCAATATCTCAAGAATATGAACATTGGCGCTAGCATGACCGTGACATTAATCAAAGATCGAAAACTCTGGGGATTGATCGCCTGTCACCACCGAACACCAAAGTATATCAACTACGAAACCAGAACGGCTTGCGAACTGGTAGCAAAGTTTGTGAATCTAGAACTCAGCTACAAACAAGATAGCGAAGACTGGGACTATGCAATTAATTTAAAAGAAATTTGCCATAAATTTCTCAGGGAAATTTCTCAAGAAAACTCCTTTGTAGAAGGTTTACTTAAATCCCCAGATGAATTGCTGGCCTTAGTGGGCGCTACCGGTGGGGTTGTGTGTGCCAAGGAAAATTTGATCGCAATCGGAAAAACCCCGAAACTGGGAGAAATCGAAAACTTAATTGATTGGATAAAAACCAAAATAAATAAAAATGATGTTTTTTATACAGATTGTCTATCAAAACTGTATCCGCCTGCCGAAAAATTGAAAGAAGTCGCTGGCGGTTTGCTGGTGCTTGCCATGTCTGAGATTGAAAATTATTACATTTTGTGGTTCCGTCCCGAAGCAATTCAAACTGTCAACTGGGCAGGCAAACCAGATTGGCCAATTGAATTTAAACCAGATGGCACCCCATTGATGTCTCCTCGCACTTCCTTTGAGTTGTGGCAAGAAACTGTGAGGTCAAAATCTTTGCCTTGGCAGCCTTGCGAAATCGAAATTGCCCGAGAACTGCGAGTTGCTATTGCTAGCATTGAGTTGCGGAAAATCAACCAGCAGCTCAACTTAGCTTTGTCGGCTACCAAAATCGGATTTTGGGACTGGGACATACAGAAAAATCGCATGGTTTGGTCGAGGGAACATGAAGAGTTGTTTGGATTGGCGCCTGGAACTTTTGGCGGAACAGATCAAAGTTTTGCAGCTTGCATTCACCCGGAAGATTTAAAAGCTTTGGAGAATGCTAGGAATCAGGCCCTCGCGGAGCGATCGGATTTTTGTCACGAACACCGCGTGATTTGGCCCGACGGCAGCATTCACTGGATGGAGGGGAAAGGTAAGTTTTTTTATAGCGAAACGGGCGAAGCTGTGCGGATGGTGGGCACAGTTACAGAAATTAGCGATCGCAAAGCTAAAGAATTACAGTTGCGTTTGTTGGAATCAGTCATCACCACGACTAACGACGCGGTGTTAATTACCGAAGCTGAACCGATTGACGAACCGGGCCCGCGAATTCTGTATGTCAACCCAGCTTTCACGCGGATGACTGGCTATACGCTAGAAGAAGTTGTGGGCAAAACGCCGCGCATCTTGCAAGGAGCAAAAACAAATAGGGCAAGTCTCGATCGCATTCGGAGAGCTTTGAAAACCTGGCAGCCGGTGCGGGTTGACTTGATCAATTACCGCAAGGACGGGACGCAATTTTGGGTAGAATTGAGCATTGTGCCGATCGCAGATGAAACTGGTTGGTTTACCCATTGGGTGGCAGTGCAGCGCGACATTAGCGATCGCAAACAAGCTGAAGCCGCCCTCCAACAGCTCAACGAACTCTTAGAAATGCGAGTTTTGCAGCGCACCAGAGAACTAGAAATTTCTCAAACAGAACTGCGGGAAAGCGAAGCTTTATTTCGTTCTCTGAGCGAGAGTTCTCCTGTCGGCATCTTCAAAATAGATGCTGAGGGGAAATGTACCTATACAAATCCGCGCTGTCAAGCAATTGCTGGCTTCACAGCCGCAGAAGCTTTAGGAGACGGCTGGATGCGGTTTGTTCACCCCGAAGATATCAAACTAATTCAGTCTAAGTGGTCGGAATTGCGATCGCCAGATGAAGAATTTTCCTGCGAATTCCGCCACATCCAGCCAGACGGAACCATCCGGTTTGGTCGGGTAAAAACAGCTCCGATTTTTGCCGACCGATGTCAACTAATAGGTCACGTCGGCACAGTCACAGATATCACAGAAAGTCTGGCAATTGAAAAAATGAAAAATGAGTTTATTTCCATTGTCAGCCACGAACTGCGAACGCCGCTGACCTCAATTCGCGGTTCTTTAGGTTTGCTGGCGGCTGGGGTGCTCAAAGATCGACCGGAAACTGCCAAACAGATGTTAGAAATTGCGTCAAGCGATACCGAACGGTTAGTGCGTTTGGTCAACGATATTCTCGATTTAGAGCGACTCGATTCGAGCCAAGTTACCATTGTTAAGCAGTGGTGCGATGCACAGGTTTTGATGCGGAAGTCTGCGGAAGCTGTGATGTCTGTGGCTGCTGAAAATAAGATTGATTTGTCGATTTTGCCTTCGTCGGCACAAATTTGGGCTGACCCGGACAGGATTGTGCAACTGCTGGTAAATTTGTTGAGCAATGCGATTAAATTTTCGGCTCCGGGGTGTACAGTAACTGTCAGGGTTGAAGATTTGGGCGATTCCCTACGGGATAGCTACGCTTCACGGGTTTTATTTGAAGTCAAAGATCGAGGGAGGGGGATTCCTGCTGATAAATTAGAAACTATCTTTGGACGGTTTCAACAGGTCGATGGTTCTGACTCCCGCCAAAAAGGAGGTACGGGTTTGGGTTTGGCTATCTGTCGCAGCATCGTGCAGCAGCACGGCGGCAGAATTTGGGCCGAAAGTGTTGTCTCTGAAGGTACGAGTTTCTATTTCACAGTGCCTGCACCGTTGGAAGGCGAAGGGGGGAAAGGTTAGATTGCTGTCATAAGAAAAAGCGATTGCTAAGAGGGTGTTTGACAAGTCCTTGCGTTGGTATCAAAACACCCGATCCCCCTAGCCCCCTCCCGGGGGAACCAGAATCCGGCTCAAAGTCCCCCTTCTTAAGGGGGATGCGAGGGGGATCGGGTGTTAATTGTGACAACCTTTGACTTTTCAAACATCCTCTAAGGTTCCTCGCAACGCGAAATCGGTTTTGACATTGCTTGGTTCTTGGTAATGTACAGCCAGTGTATGAGCTTGGGAGGGTTAATTGGTGTCAATTTAAAGTTTTATTTATCAAGGATATTATGTTTGAAGATTAGGTCTCGATCGCCCGCAGTTCAACCGCCCTACTCCCGCAACGATTCGGCTAGGCGTTACTCACATTTTTTGTAACAATTTTGAAAGCCTTGTTATCTAAGGGTTTCAAGCTGATTTAATTCCACAAACCTTGAAAATAAGACGCTTGTCTTTCTTGAAAAAAACTTGAGTTGATTGAGAAATGGTCGATCGAGGAATGGGGTTTGATAGCTTAGCGAGCGATCGCTCTCGCCTTTGTTAAGAAAGATGTGAGTAACGCATAGCTTAAAAAGAGGGGACAAGATTGTTCTCTTTCGTTCCCCTTCTTAAGGGGGATGCCATAGGGTTCTTGCTTCGCTGATAAACGAGATATACAAAGGGTTTTATCCAGGTTGTTGACACAAATGGGGAGAGGTATATTTCAATACACTTGGGATCGGAGAGCCGGGAAGTCAAAACTATGAAAAATAGATACGCTCGATTGATTTCATAAAAGATCGCGTTCACGTATAGCGTTCGTATCTTCGGACAACTCCTAACCCAAGTCTATTGAGATATATTTAGATTTTTAAATTTTTGGTTTAAGTAGGTGCATCTCGTGTGGGTAAGGTAACTACTCAATAACCGCTGGTAATTTTAGAGAATCTAAATGATATCCAACGATTTCACTCTCGTTTGGGCGTGACTTTCTGCTAATTTACCAGCGGTTCCGCAGGCTTTTTCAGCGGTTATTGAGCAGTTACTGCGTAAGTCCTGTTTCGGTTGACCACAATTTATTTAAAATAAGGGTTTTAATTATGTCAGCAAAGCAGATTCTGGTAATCGATGACGAACAAAACCTCTGTAGCGTGATTCAGGCTTGTCTAGAACATTTAGGTGGCTGGAGAGTGCTGATTTCGCCCGAGGCCAGCAAAGGATTGGTTTTAGCTGAAACTCAAGTCCCTGATGCTATTCTACTCGATGTAATGATGCCCGATATGGACGGAGTTACTTTGTTTGGTTTGCTGCAAAAAAATGCGACTACTCGAGAGATTCCGGTGATTTTTCTGACGGCTAAGGTGCAGGCAATGGATTTGAACGAGTTTGCTGATTTGGGGGTAGCAGGGGTGATTGCCAAGCCTTTCGATCCTTTGAGTTTGGCGCAGCAAGTTGCCGGAATTCTGGGTTGGGAAACGTTGCTTTAAGCTGGGGAAAAATGCAAGACAAGACTCGGCGGTTTCAACGGCACGCCAAACAAACGAAGTGTCCTCGGCCGACAAATTAATTAAGACTCTTGCTAAAATATCGCAATTATCTTGGTGAACCGGCTTTCTGCGTCCAGGAAAGTCCGAGTTTTCCGGGTGTTTTCAGAATTTCCTCATTTTTTTGATTTAGCTTTGAGATCGATCGGTGATTGGTTACTTCCAACCCTGATTCCCTAGAAGTTTCAGAGATAACCTCAGGGACTCGGGGTCTTTTGTTGCCCGTAAAGTCGATCGGCTTTCTGCGTATTTATACTTATATTAGTGTTATATAAATTACAGATTGTTGCTCGATCGACCAAATGGTTTAAGCCATACTCCCTAATACAGCGAAGTTGGTAGGGAAAAACCCGGTTTCTGCCTAAGTGTTATAATCCATGCTTTGAGCAAAATATATTGATTTAAAACAATGACGATCTTCATAATTTCCTCATATTTTTTAGATAATGTTTATCCCAGGTTCTTCAAGTGAAGGTCGCACTCTCAGTAGCATCCGGCTGCCAAAAAACGAACCTGTTGTCAGGAGAGTTTGGTGAGTGACGGTACTTTTGATTGAGGAGTGCGACAACACAACCAACCTGAATCAATCAGGGGTTAGGCACTGCATACTAACCAAACTGGGTTTTTCAACCGGAAAAAACTGGTTTCGGTGCAAGTATTCTAAGTGTTGGCAGGAAAAATCAATCAAAAATAAATTAATAACTGAGGATGTGATTCGTGCTGTCGAATAACGTCGAGAAAATAATAAGGTCATTTTGTCAACAGCCAAACTCGCAATTGCGACGAATAGGCAAAGCGAAGTCTGATTCAACAGTTGACAGTTGACAGTTGACAGTTGACAGTTGACAGTTTAAAAGCGACCTCTACCTAGAAGTCAGAGGATTGGAGTAATGAATAGTCTGATTTTAATTTCTCCCTCAAAGGGAGAGGCTTTCAACCAATTCTTTCTGGTAAGTTTTTTAAAGAGTGTGGAGATTTCTCAAATGTCATATCAGCTATCTTCTCAAGGTAACAACCAAATCTTGTGCTATTACGCCAATACTACTAACCAAATTCAGGTTTTACGGATTGGAAACATTCCTAACTGGTACTTTGAAAGAGTGATGTTTCCGGGGCAGCAAATGATGTTTGAAGCTGCGGGAACAGCAGTATTAGAAATTCATACAGGCGCGGTGGCAAGTGCTATTTTATCGGACAATATTCCCTGCTACGTGCTGCGGGTTATAGAAGAGGTAAGTTCTGAGTTCGATCGGGTTATTCCGGAAGCAAAATATGCGGTATTAGCGCGCTAAAGTTCCGAAGAAATGAGACGAACTGGATCGGGGGCAACAAATATCTAAGTTCAGTAGTATTTGGGAAATTGGGAAAATGCAGAAAAATCTTGTCAATATCACCTTGGGCGTAGTCACAGAGGAAGTAGAAATTATCTTGGGATCTTATCCCAACCATCCCCACCAACAGGTTTTTTCACACTCGGGCTTGCGGCAGGATTTAATTGCTTACGTGCTGAGCAGAGTTCCTAATAAATATACTGCGATCGACTCCGGCGAGTCTGTGTCGAACCAGACAATTCAGGTTCGCTGTTCTTCAGAACAGTTGCTACAGATAGAAAATTTGATTCATGCTGGCATTTGCGACTTGCTGCATTCCTATCAGAAGGTAGATTATCGCGTTTGGGAAGAAGTTAAATTCGATTCTAGAGTTGCTAGTTGGTTTAGATAGTTTGTGGCAATTGAGGGAGATGCCGAGAGCCTCGGCACTCTCGATCGCCCGATCGAGCTAAAATTGTCTGTACGCAGAGGTTGCATTCAACACTTTTGGTAATCGCGGCAGCCCTCGCAGGGGCCATTGGGGTTGACAGCACAGCGCAGAATTTCCGATCGAGCGTTAAAGTGGCAGCTAGCAACTCCGATAACCCAGATGCCGCTGACAAATGTTCTTTCCATCGGCGGTGTGGCAGACTGTACGTACAAGGCAATTTTTTGCAGTTGGTAGCGCCCGAATTTGAGTTGATAGCGGTGGTGGCGTTCCAAGACAGCGTAGGTTTTTCCCTCTAAATCCAGATAGTTCCCCGGTTGCGGCGTCCAATCTAGCCGAATGCTCCCTAGGGATTGGCGGGGGTGAGAGAGAATCACCTCTACGGGTAAAGTATTTTGTTCCATGTGGCGGTGCGGCAAGCGAGTACAAGCTGATGGTATCGCAATCGCAGGTTCGATCGAGAGGCGGTGGAGATTCTCAACTCAATTTTAAGGGTTTGGGGGACTTGGGGTGCGATCGGTTTGGTTCGATCGTTCGGACTTCAGTCCTCTGATTTTATGAGGACTGAAGTCCGAACGATCGAACCTTTAACGGCATTTTATGAAATCAAAATCCCCAAAAATAATTCATTCCTTCCATGATTCCCCCAGCGCAAGCAGAGCCAGCTAAATAATGATTTGTTGTGCCATATTTGCGATGCCATGCTAAGAGTTCTGACATAGCGTTAGCAACGATTATTCCCCGAACATCCTGTTCAAACATACTAATATCATTGCCAGAATCGCCGCAAACTAATGTTGCGTCCGATGGAATTTGGAGGTGCTGTTGTAAATAAGTTAGGGCATTGCCTTTATTGCTAGTTTTTGGTAAGATATCTAGATCGCGATTGCTGCTAAAAATGATTTGAGCTGCTAGTCCCGATGTAGTTAATTTTTGCTGCAATTCCTGGAGAATCGAGCTGTTGTCTGCTTCGGGTTCCAGACAATAACTGATTTTCCAAGGATTTTGTTCTGTTAGGGATTGGGGTTTAAGCTGCTTAAACTGTTGAGCTAAAGAGGCGATCGCAATTTTATCCCAGTTTTGAGAAATATATTCCGCCCAATCTAAATCGAGGGTAGCATTTTGGTAAATCTCGCTGCCTACACCTGCGATCGTATAGTCGGGGGCTAGCAGTTGCTTTTGGGAAATTAACTCGCAGGTTGAAGCATGGGAACGCCCGGTAGCGTAAACTAAACAAATTTGCGATCGCTTTGATTGCAAGTGCTGGTTTAAAAGTTGAGTTGCTTCGTCATCTCCGACTAATGTGTTGTCTAAATCTGTCACTAATAAGAATTTCATTTTGATAATTGTTCAGTTGACTGTTGACTGTTGACTGTTGACTGTTGACTGTTGACAAAGGAAGGAAGAGGATTGGAGTAATCAATAGTCTGATTTTAATTTTTCCCGATCGGGGTTGGGGCTTTCAACCAATTCTTTCTGGTAATTCCTTAATTATCAGAATAAAATTATAGCGGTTCTCAAAAAAGTGAGATATGCCCAATGCCCAATGCCCAATGCCCAATGCCCAATGCCCAATGCCCAATGCCCAGTGCAGCGATGCCCAATGCCCAGTGCCCAATGCCCTATGCCCAATGCCCAATGCCCAATGCCCAATGCCCTATGCCCAATGCCCATTAGTACCTCATCTTTTAGCTGCGGGAGTCTGTAGCGAGAAAACGCGGGTAGGGGTTGAGGTGGAAGTGTCGCAGCTATCGGGGAGAAGGCTGGCGGATTGATTGATTGATTGATTGATTGATTGATTGAATTGTCGATCGAGCTTTATGACAAGATACAGCAAAGGGCGATCGCAGCAACAGCCCCAAAAGTAAGGGGGGCAATTCGTGAATTGCCCCCAAATGAGTTAGAAATTGCAAACTTTCCTCAGTCTGAAAAAGCTACTGAAGTCGGTACAGTGCCAACATTAGCAGCCAGACTGACACCTCTGATCTCCTTAGTATACAACAAGACGCGACAGAAGTCATAGGATTTGAGATTTTAGATTTGGGAATGACTGATATGGTGTTCGCTGGATTAACCGCACTACAAACCATTTTTTCTCGTAGTGCGGACTTCATATCGTTTCCGGTTGCATCGGAATGATTTAACCGCGAAGGCGCAAAGGACGCAAAGGAAGAGAAGAGAGAGATTAATACAGGACGATGAAGGGCGGATTTGATATCAGTCCGTAAAATGCTGCGGACTGAAGTCCGCACTACAAACCTTTTTTGTTATGGTAATCGATCGGACATGATATGATTAGTATCTGTAGGCTGCGTCGCAGAAATATCGTATCAAAAAAAGATCGAAAATCGAGCGACGCAAAGCGCGAAAATATTTGATAAAACAACTCTCCATTTCACTTGGTCTAAAGTTTGTGTTTGTTGTAGCAAGAATTTTTTTTGCTTGGTATTTAGAGCGACAATTGTACAAAGTGGAAGATACGAGCTTATTTGATTGGAAGTTCGATGATAAATTCAGTGCCTTTCCCCGGTTCCGAGAGGCACTGCAATTTACCTTTGTGTTTTTCAACCACAATTTGATGCGAAATTGACAAGCCCAAACCTGTGCCTTTACCTACGGGTTTTGTGGTAAAAAATGGGTCAAATAAACGCATGATATTATCTTGGGGAATTCCCGGGCCGTTGTCTGAGATGCGAATACAAATTCTATTGTTATCAATCATTTCTGTTTTGATGGTGATTGTTGGAAAACTTGAATTGGGGGTATTTGTGGCTGGGCTGCTGCTTTCTTCTAAAGCGTCGATTGCATTTGCCAAGATATTCATAAATACCTGATTGAGTTGTCCGGGATGGCATGGTATTTTTGGCAGTTCTCCGTATTCTTTAATCACTTCAATCCCCTGCCAGTGTGCCTTGGCTTTCAGCCTGCTGTTCAACATTAACAAGGTACTTTCTAAACCTTCGTGAAGGTCGGCAGGCTTGAATTTAGCTTCGTCTGCCCGGGAAAAATTGCGGAGGGTTTGAATGATTTCTACAATTCGATCGCATCCTGTGTGCATCGAATTTAGCAACTTTGGCAGGTCTTCTGCTAAAAATTCTAAGTCTATATCTTCAGCTTGTTTCTGAATTTTGGCTGGGGGATTCGGCAATTCTTCTCGATACATCTGCACGATGTCTAGCAAGTCGAGAACGTAGCCGCGGACGTGGCAGAGGTTGCCGGCGACAAAGCCAACTGGGTTGTTAATTTCGTGGGCAATTCCTGCTAGCACTTGTCCGAGGGAAGACATTTTTTCGGTTTGGACTAACTGCATTTGAGTTTGTTGCAATTCGCGCAAAGCTGCTTGCAATTCCTGGGATTTTTGTCGATCGCGATCGGCAGCAGCAGCCCGTTCTTCCTCAACTCCGATCGCCCCAGCGATAATTCCGATCAGCTTGCAGTCGGCTTCTGTGGGTGCGATCGACTCGGTGTAGATTACGCACACCACACCTACGTAATTCTCTCCCAGCCTGACTGCTTGTCCCAGATAGCTTTTGAGTTGGTAGCGGATGACAGCGGGATCGATTTGGGCGTAGATAGTGTTCTGCAAGTCAGGAATGACCACAGCCCGATCGCTGGATTGGTGGCAGACATCGGTGCAGACATGGCCTTCGGCGCGATCGACCTCTGGGTAATCGGGCGGCGCTTGCCAAGTCGCGATCGCGCGCAGCAGCCCCCCACCGACGTGGCTGTAGATGGCGCTGCTGCCGCCCAAAAGCTCGCCGGCTAAGGATGTCAGGCGCTGAATGTTGTCGGCGGCGTCGGTGGTGAATCCCAAAAAGCACTCGTTGATTTTGCTGAGGCGGTACTCTGCTTGTCTGCGCGCCGTCATGTCGCGAGAGTTGATCGCAATTCCGTTCACAGCGGGGTCTGCTAGCAAGTTGATGCCGACTCCTTCGAGAAAACACCAAGAACCGTCAGGGCGCCGGAACCGACCTTTAAGGGCGATCGGATCGCCGGGATTTGCGAGCAGTTTTTCGCCGTCGGAAATCGCCGAGGGCAGGTCATCAGGGTGAATGAAATCGAGGGCAATTTGACCGATGAGTTCCTCTGGTTCGTAGTCCAAGACTGTTTCTACAGAAGGGCTTTCGTAAACAATGCGACCGCAGGCGTCGAGAATGGTTATGATGTCGGAACTGTTGAGAATTAGCGATCGCCACTTAGCTTCATTTTGCAGTAAAGCTGATTCGGCAAGTTTGCGATCGGTAATATCCTCTACCATTTCCAAAATAAACTGTGGCGTTTTGAGACTGCTGTGGATGACAGAGGCGCTGAGGCGTCCCCACCTGATGCTGCCGTCTGGGCGGAGGTAGCGCTTCTCGATTTGGTAAGCTTCGCGCGATCCTGAGGCCAACTGTTGGCGCAAGTGGCGATCGGACTTTGCGTCTTCCGGATGCGCCCAGTCGTCGATGCCGGCGCCGCGCAGTTGGGCTTCCGATCGCCCCAGCATAGCTTGAAATGCCGGATTAGTCGCGATCGCCACGCCTTCGAGGGTAGCCACTGTCATGCCGATCGCAGCGCGTTCAAAAATTGCCCGAAACCGCTGTTCGCTGTCCCGCAAAGCTGCCTCTGCTTCGACTTCCTGAGTAATGTCCCGCCCCGCCACTGCCATGCCTTTACGGGAACCGTCGGGGTTAAACAGAGGCACTTTCCGCACTTCAAACCAATTGCTGCCGCCTGTAGGTAAGGAGACAACTTGGCGGGTGCAAGTCAGAGTACCCGCTTCCCAGGTAGTTTCCTCGGTTTCTTGCCAAGTTAGCAGGATTTCTCTGACTCTCGGATCGGCAGTAGCAGCAAGTTCGGCGGTAGTTTTGCCCTGGTAGTCGGAGGTTTCCCAGCCCAAAAGTTGGAGGGCGCAGTCGTTAGCAATCAGCCAGCGCCCCTCGCTGTCTGTGAGGTTGAGGGCGTCGGGTACGGCATCGATCGCGGTTTTCAGCCAATATTCTCGATCGCGCAGGGCTGCTTCAGCGCGCTTGCGATCGGCGATTTCGGCGACGGTTCCTTCGTAGTAAAGGAGTTCGCCATTTTCGCCCTCAACTTCGCGCACGTTTTCCGAGATCCAGGTAGTGCTGCCGTCCCGGCGGAGTATGCAGGACTCAAACTCTTTCAGGGAGCCTTTTTTGGTAATAGTAGCGACGAATTGAGCGCGGCGGGTGCGATCGACATAAAGGTTTGTTGCCGAACATTTTGCGATCAGTTCTGCTGGGGAGTCGTAGCCGTAGATGCGGGCGAGTGCCGGGTTGGCGCTGAGGTAGCGCCCGTCTGGGGTGATTTGAAATATGCCTTCGGTGGCGTTTTCAAAGATGCTGCGGTATTTTGCCTCGGCTTGTTTGAGAGATTCTTCTGCTTGAATGCGATCGGTGATCTCAGCTTGGACGCCGATGAAGTGGGTAACGGTGCCGCTGCTATCGCGCACCGGTGAGATGGTGAGTTCGTTCCAGAAGGGGGTGCCGTCTTTGCGGTAGTTTTTGAGAACTACTTTGCAGTCGTGTTGTTCTCGCAGGGCTGCGCGGATGCGATCGAGGGCTGCGCGATCGGTATCGGGGCCTTGCAGGAAACGGCAGTTGTGTCCGATGATTTCGCTGCGATCGTAGCCTGTAATCTTCTCGAAGGCTGGGTTGCAGTAGACGATTGGGTTGTCCGGCAGCGTAGCGTCCGCGATCGCGATACCGTTGCTGGTAGCTGCCAGGGCGCGATCGTACAGCCTCCATACTTCTTCTATTAAATTCGGTGCATTGGGGCCGGTACGATTCGGCGATAGATTGTCAAAAGGAATACTTATATCGATCTGCATAAGTTTTTATAGATTGAGTTTATTATCGATCGCGATCGGCAGCATACCCTGCAATATTAACAAAAATTTCCTATTTTCTTATATAGCCTTTCTCAAAAAGATGAGGTATGACTGACAGCTTACATAACCGCTTAAATGTATAGGGTTCTCTTCCCAACAACGTCCGCGAATATGAGAGCTAGATCCGCTATATGTCGAAGTTACAAAGTCATTCTCCAAAATTTATGCATTAAATTATACCAACAATAAATCAGTGTGCCGGGTTTTTCTTGCCTTCTACCTTGTACTTTTTGCATTCAAAAGACTCTTACCCGTTAACTTATAATAGTTGTTGTCGCGCCTTCTCTATCTCTGGTATAGTTTATACCATTTGAGATTTTAGACTTTAGATTGGGACTTGCTGATGAATCTCGCAGTTGGGAGTTTACCTACAGTTGCATTCATTTTTAAAACTAATATTAATTAACAGCGTTTAGTCGGCTTACTGCTGCCGGCAATAAAGTTTTACCTCTAGATCCAAAATAGAGACTCCGGCTCTAGTGAAATATTTTTAATTAAATTTTTTTTAGTTGTTAAACGATCCAAACTATTCTCAAAAAAACCGAGTCAAGATTAATTTTGAACGATCGCAGCCAGTTCCGAAATATCATCGATCGCAAAAGTCGGTGCTAGGGCGAGACACTCAGCGCGATCGCCATATCCGTAAGCCGCCCAACAAACATCTATCCCAGCATTTTTAGCAAACAGCAAATCAACCGCTGTATCGCCAACCATTAACATTTGACTGTTATCCAAATCCGGGAACAGCGGTTTAATTATCGAGTGGAAAACACTCGGATTTGGCTTTTGAATAATTTGTCCGTCATCACCTAAAATTAAATCAAAAAAACCGTTAATTCTCAACTTTTCCAGGAACAAATTAACAAAATTAACGTGTTTGTTGCTGAAAACTCCCAGACTCAATTCTGACTTACTTGCTACCTGCAATACTTGCTTTGTCCCGGGAAATAAATCAAGCTGCTTTTCACCTTCCGTCCGATAATAAGAGCGGTAAGTTTCAACCCATTCCGGAATTGCGCTTTCCTCGATCGCCGGATGGAGGATTTTGAAAGTATTTGGTAAATTAATGCCGATCGTCGCTTGAATTATCTCTGCCTCAGGCGGTATGTTACCAAAACTTTCAAAAGTTTTAGTAATGCAAGATATAATGGCTCTATGAGTAATTGCCAAAGTGCCGTCGAAGTCGAAAATAATTAACTTGTACTGACTCATATTCAAAATTCCCTAGATAGCAACATGAGGCTGAAAACGATGATACAATAGAATTGTCAATCTATAAATAACAATAAACGGGTTGCATCGGGAGTTTGGGAAATATATCGCTCCGGGGCGAAGCATGACCGCAGTGAATATGAGATTATAACTAATAACTTATATGCGGTCATGCTTCTTCAGGCTTCAAAGTTGAGATGCACCCAATAAACCAGTATACTATTACTCAATTAAGTAATGTGTGCTGGCAATTACATTTTTCCCAATTACCGATTACCAATCCTGCCGAATTTAAGTGAATGCCGATAATCTTTCAACATTCAAGAGGTCAATATGAGTGTCACCGAAAAAACCGAACTTCTAGTAACAGATTTTACAGAATTTCCCGACCACACTCAATTACCCGACTCCGACGGTACTTTTGTGAAAAACTTTCAAGAACTTCCTCAAAGCATCCTGCTAACAACATCTGTTCGACCCATTTTAGACCAAATTCATCCCGACGGACAATACTGCATCGGTCAAGATTCAGGTATTTATTGGCGAGTAGCGCAACCCCCAGAACCGCCCGAAAAAGGAGCCGAAGCACCAGATTGGTTTTACGTCCCCGACGTGCCGCCAACTCTCGACGGAAATATGCGGCGTTCCTATGTGATGTGGAAAGAATTAATACCGCCGTTAATTATACTAGAATTTGTTTCTGGAGATGGAAGCGAAGAAAGAGATAAGACTCCCAGAAAGGGGAAGTTCTGGATTTACGAGCGGATTATTAGACCTGCTTTTTACGCGATTTATGAAGTTAAAAAAGCCCAAGTTGAAGTCTATCATTTAGTCGAAGACCGCTTCGAGTTAGCCGCACCAAATAATCGCGGACATTACCCGATCGCACAAATAGGAGTAGAATTAGGCATTTGGCAAGGAGTTTATCAGGGCGTAGAACTGCCTTGGCTGCGCTGGTGGGATGACTTGGGGACTTTGCTGTTGGCGGCGGAGGAACAGGCAGAAAAAGAACGACAAAGGCGCATAGAAGCTGAGTTGCGAATTCAAGCTTTGGAAGCGCGTTTGCGAGAGTTAGAAGGCAGATAATCAGTTGACAGTTGACAGTTGACAGTTGACAGCTATAGCAGTCCTAAATCATTTGCATAATTTTTGTAGGGTTCTTAAAGACCCTGGTTCCCCGGATAGATAAGGGGTAGGCACGGGGGCACTACCCCTACAAATCTTCATCAATCATTTAGGATTGCTATATGGCAATTCTAAATCATTTCCAATCTTCGGGTGTGAAATTAACTCCGGTTTGCAGTCAGGACTTCAGTCCTTAAGAGCAGAGCATCAAGGACTAAAGTCCTTACTACAAACATTTTTTGTTTGCTTGATTTCAAGCACCGATCGCAATTGCTAGAATCAAGAGGGCGGGTTTATTAAATTATTTTTTTTGATTCGTAAATGGCTGTAAAACTAGCCCCTACGCACATATTTTTTGTGGTTCAGCTAATTTCTAGTATGGAAAATTTAAAAATAATCGCTTGTAATCCAGAAGCTGCTTGTATTATTTGATAAGTATTTTGTAGCTTTGTGTAAGTCCTATGGCACTAATTGTTCAGAAATATGGCGGAACATCGGTTGGTACAGTCGATCGCATTTTAGAAGTAGCCCGACGAGTTGTCAAAACAGTACAGCTTGGAAACTCCCTCGTCGTCGTACTTTCGGCAATGGGGAAAACGACTGACGGTTTAGTGAAACTCGCTAAGGAAATTTCCCCAAATCCCAACAAACGGGAAATGGATATGTTGCTTTCCACTGGGGAACAAGTATCGATCGCACTTTTGAGTATGGCATTGCAGGAACTCGGACAACCCGCCATTTCCCTCACCGGCGCCCAAGTGGGGATTGTCACCGAAGCCGCCCACACCCGCGCCCGGATTTTGCGAATCGATCCGGCGCGCATGGAAACCCAGTTAAATAGCGGAAAAGTTGTCGTCGTTGCCGGTTTTCAAGGCATCGCCGACGCCGGAGAATTGGAAATCACCACCTTGGGGCGCGGCGGTTCCGACACCACAGCAGTAGCCCTCGCCGCAGCCTTGCGCGCCGATAGGTGCGAAATTTATACCGACGTGCCCGGAATTCTAACTACAGATCCGCGCTTGGTAGCCGACGCGCAATTGATGGATGAGATCACCTGCGACGAAATGCTGGAATTAGCGAGTTTGGGTGCAAAAGTCCTGCATCCGCGCGCCGTAGAGATTGCCAAAAATTACGGCGTCCCCCTGGTAGTGCTGTCTAGCTGGAGTGACGCCCCCGGTACCCGCGTGGTGTCGCCTCCCCCCCAACCGCGTCCTTTAGAGGGCTTAGAGCTCGCAAAAGCAGTCGATGCGGTGGAATTTGACTTGGATCAGGCGGGCGTATCGCTGTTGCGTTTGCCCGATCGCCCGGGAGTAGCAGCGCGCTTGTTCGGTGCGATCGCGCAACAACACCTCGATGTAGACTTAATTATCCAATCAATTCACGAAGGAAATACGAACGATATCGCCTTTACAGTCAGGCGAAATTCCCTGAATCAAGCTGTCGCGGTTGCAGATGCAATTGTCCCCGCCTTGGGTAAAAATTCTCGCCCAGAATTGGGGGAACCAGAAGTAAAAGCAGAGGAACGACCCATAGCTAAAGTTAGCATTGCCGGTGCCGGAATGATCGGGAGGCCGAGGGTAGCAGCCGAGATGTTTAAGACTTTAGCGGATGCGGGAATTAACATTCAGATGATTTCCACTTCCGAGGTCAAGGTTAGTTGTACGATCGATGCTGCGGAGTGCGATCGGGCAGTTGCCGAACTCTGCAAAGCATTTGATGTCGCCAACTCCCCTATCGGGCTGCATTCCTCATCGAACAAACCGCCCGCAGTGCGCGCCGTAGCGTTGGATCTCAATCAAGCGCGTCTCGCAATTCGCCAATTGCCCGATCGGCCCGGAGTAGCAGCAAAACTGTTCGGACTGTTAGCCGAAGAAAACATCAGCGTAGATACAATCATTCAATCGCAACGCTGCCACAATATCGACGGCATCTTAACACGGGACATAGCATTTACCGTAGCACAAATAGACGCCGCCGCAGCAAAAACAGTCCTAGAAAAATCAGCAGTTGAATTCGGATGGGGCGAAGTAGCAGTCGATACAGAAATCGCTAAAGTTAGCGTAGTAGGTTCCGCCATGGTACTGCATCCGGGAGTAGCGGCGAAGATGTTTGAAGCGCTTTCCGAGCACAACATCAACATTCAAATGATTGCCACTTCTGAGATTAAGATTAGCTGCGTTGTGGATGAAGCCCAAGGTGTCACAGCTTTGAAAGCAATTCACGCCGTGTTTGAGCTTTCGGGGAGTGAAAGAATCCAAGTTCCCGCCTGATAAAGGTTCGGACTCAGGACTTTAGTCCTTTCTTACAGGTTTGTAGTAAGGACTTCAGTCCTACTTTTTTATGAACTAGCAACAAAAGTTCTTACTGCAAATTCCCGAGCATTAAACTGTGTTAGGATCGAATTGGCGATCGACTAAAAGGAATTTAATCTTATGACAGTAGCTAACGAACAGATTACTGATAGCACTAGCAACTACAGCCGCTCAGGATTGAGTATCACCCTCAAACGTCTTGGAGAACTTTATGAAGGCGAAGATGATGAGGATGAATATGGCATTTTAAAACCCAGCGATTTTGCTTTCAAAACAGCACTTAATTTAGTTGTCGAAGCACATTCTGTTATGGGAAGCAGTTTCCCAAAAGCATCAGCTTGTACCGATTATCAAGGCGGTGTTAGCCTGACTTGGACAAGCGTACATCCGGCTTGTAAAGTCCGCTTGTTTTGTCCGTTTATTGACGATGACGAGCAACCTGTTCGCATTTATCATCGCAAAGATGATGAACACGGTTTAGAGAAGGTAATTTCAGCAGCAATTTTAGTCGAGTACCTAAAAGGAAGTTAATCTTATGACAGTAGCTAACGAAAAAATTACTGATAGCATTAGCAATAGGGGTTTATCGAATTTCCGCATCACTATCGAACGTCTGCTAGAACTTTTAGATTTAGAAGAAGAGGATGAGTATGGAATTTTAAGACCGACTGAATATGCTTTTAGGACAGCCATGAAATTGGTTGTTGATGCCTACGATATTATGGGGAACAGTTTTCCGAAATGCTCTACTGCTACAGATGACCGAGGCAGTATTACACTAGATTGGACAAGCTTAGAACCAGAGCGTACAGTCCGCCTATTTTGTCCATTCATTGCGGAGCAACCAGTTGACATCTATCACCATACAGAGAATGAAAATGCGGTCGAAGATATCGTTTCATCATCAACAGTAGTTTACTGGTTGCAGTGGTTTAATAACAGATGATTGAACAATCTTCAGGAAATGTGTCAGAGTTTGAAGAATTACCTGATAATGCAGTCGTTTACCGAGCTCTCCGAAAAGGATGGATAGATCGAGATAGATCGATCGTCAAATCGGATGCCTACTATTTGCGCCAACGTATAAACGAACAGGGTATTTCTGTCAATTTTTCCATAGAGCAATCTTTGAAAGCATTGAAAAATTGTGAAGGAGTTGCTAGCCTTAATGTAGGGAAAATCCGAGAACTCGGTCTAAATGTAGTACGTGATTCTTTATCTCATGGCAGTATTATAGGCTTGCCCTATCGTGAAGATAACCGTTCAACGGCTGATGAACTCGCACTTTTGTTGTCAAGACAATCTAGAATTGTATGGGAATCATAGTGTTAGCTAGAGTCCAGACTTCTTGGAGAAGTCGCGACTCTTGATGTCTTTGTGGTTCATTTGGCTCATTTGACAATAAGTTTTGACTTAATATTTCTTTCGCGATCGCCTCCACCACCGGTACACAAACAGAATTCCCAATTTGCTTGTAACTTTCCCCCGCACTCGGATAACTCTTAAAATCTTCAGGAAAACCCATCAGACGGTAGCATTCCTTCAGCGTCAACTTTCGCACCAAATCTCGATCGCGAAAATAGACAAAAAACCTGCCCGATGTTTCTTGCGAAGGAATTGTCGGATGCACGCCATCCACCGAATAAATGCGATTCGGCTGTCTGTGAACCCTCGATAAATGTTCTGTATTCGGCCTCACGCCAGTTTTCCAAGTACCTTTATTTCTGTAACCTACAAATACAAGTCCCGAATCTTGCTTTCTCGGAGACTCAATTAAAGTATACTCAGATTTATCCAATATTTCAAAATCTCCTGTCTCGTCTAGAAATTCCCTGAGTCTTGGCGGAAACTTGGTTTTGAGATGAGAAAAATTAAACTTTTTACCCTGAGTTGCAATAATAAATATTCGTTCGCGGTGTTGGGGAATTCCAAAATCTTTAGCATTCAAAATTTTATAATTTACGCTGTATCCCAAATCTTCAAGGCTGGCAATAATTACTTTTAAAGTATTTCCCTTGTCGTGATGGATTAAGTGCTTGACATTTTCCAGCACAACTACTTGAGGTTGCTTAATTTTGATGATTTTACAAATCTCGAAAAACAGCGTACCTCTAGTATCTTCAAAACCCAGCTTTTTACCGCAAATGCTAAATGGTTGACAGGGAAACCCAGCTACTAAAATATCAAAGTCTTCTAAATCGACAGGATTAATTTTACTGATGTCTGCGAAAGGCACTTCGCCGAAGTTTTCTGTGTAAACTTCCCGGCATTTGCTGTTAATCTCGCAGGAAAAAACGCATTCAAAGCCAATTTTTTCAAAACCTTGTCTAAAACCTCCTATACCTGAAAACAAATCTATAAATTTCATTTATAATTTTACACAAAATGTTAATCAATCCAATAATAACAGATTTTGTTCCTCTCTCTTCTTCCACTCTGCGCTCTCTGCGCTCTCTGTGGTTCAAAAAACTAATCTAAACAAAAACCGACATCCCACAGAGAATTGCCGTGTATGCAGATATCGGGTAGAATGCCGATCGCCCAAAAAACTCCCAAACTTGTCCCGCAGCCGACTAAACTAGAAATAGCAGAACCAAATACAGCCATTATCTACTTCCTTTCACCAATCATGAGTCAAACATTGGAAAACCTCACCGCAATTGATGACAAGCTATCCAAACGTCACATCGACCTCGATCCGGGCGGCTACTTCATCATCTATGTCGATCGCACCACCAGCTCAATTTGCGCCAAACACTTCACCAACATTATCGACGATCGAGGTCTGGCTGTCGATCCCGAAACCGGCAAACCGATCCCCGCCCGCGGCAAAGTAGAACGCACTCAGTGCACGCTTTTTAGTGGCAGAACCGCCAAAGAACTTTGCGTGAAAATCCTAGAAGAAACCCGCCCCAGCCCGGTGACAATGTTCGATCACGCGGCTTATCTGGGACGGGAATTTGTGCGGGCAGAAATTGCTTTGTTGAACGATCGAGAATACGTTCAAGATTAGTCGAAGCATGAACTGTTTAAAAACTTCGCGGTTAACTGTCAACTGTTCAAGAAAAACCTTGA
Source organism: Microcoleus sp. CAWBG27 (assembly GCF_020883145.1). NCBI lineage: Bacteria > Bacillati > Cyanobacteriota > Cyanophyceae > Oscillatoriales > Microcoleaceae > Microcoleus > Microcoleus sp. CAWBG27. The sequence continues at coordinate 15,797 of NZ_JAHREU010000010.1, read as the reverse complement.
TACCAGAAATAAGTCACCATCGGAATCACTGTCGCCAACACCAACAGCACCACCACAACAACTGTGGCATTACCTTGGTCTGTTTCTTCAGCTTTCTTAAACGTGCCTTCAACTTGAGTGTTATCCACAACTTTAGGCGCGCCCGGATCTGGTTCGCCCGACATCACAGTCGCAATCCGGGAACTAGCTTCGGAAAATGCCTCGTTGTATTTATTACCTTCTCGCAGCGGCACTTGCACAGTTTCCCCAGCTACACTCTGGGCAATTTCATCGCTTAGCAGTGACTTTACCCCTTCGCCGGTGCGAATTGCCGCGCTGTTGGTAACAGTGTCGAGAACGAGTAAAATTTGATTGCTCTGGTCTTCTTTTGTAGGAAACCACTGTTCAAATAGTTGGTCTGCGAAAGTGGCAGTCGTTTCGCCGTAGTCTAGGCGGTGGATTGTGACAAACCTGACTTGTTTTCCTGTTTTCTGTTCCAGGGTGTCGAGCACGCTGCTGACGTTGCTTTCGGTGCTCCGGCTGAGTACGTCGCCTTTGTCCCACACCCAAGTTCGATCGCCCGCCGACAACATTGGCATTTCGTAAACGCCCGTCGCCAACGCCGGCAATACCGCTATCTGGGATGCGATCAGGACGATCGCGATCGTCACAGCCGCTTGTTGGAGATAATTTCTCCAGTTAAATAATTGCTCTAGTCTAGTCATCAGAAAAATGGGTTTGAAACCCCGTCCTTTCAGGACGGCTTTACATTTGTTGTTACTACCGCCTTGGAGTCGCAAGAGTTCGGTGTGATGAAAGTGTTGCACTTTCAACGGGACAATTACCGTTTCAAATTTTGCGACCCTGTACGCATAGTGTTTGCTACCGAAAAGTTGCGGTAAGCCCTATTTCTAGGTGTATATTTCCCGCTAGCCACTGACTGCCAAAGTGGTTAAAAACTAGGGAGGCATTCTTAACGTTTTGCGGGATACCACTCCCAGACAGTTCAGTTTGTCTTAAAGACGTAGGCTAGACACTGGTTTAGTCCTGAATTTGTGAAGGTGGTGAGCCTTCCTCTTTCAAGCCCCATGCCTTTGGGCTGGGGTCAATGACGAGGTTAACCGTAACACTGACTTTTTTCCAAAAATACTATAGAACCCCCTGTAAAATTCATTTTACACGGTGCAATATTTATAATTAGGTCGTCAGTCCAACTCCCCGCCGGATTATTTTACGATTTTAAGTATGGAACCAGCAGACACTTATAAAGGTTGGATTCTTCAATCCCAGAAAGTATTCTACGTCGAAGTTTGGGATAGCCGCGGCAACCGCCACGTCGCCGTCCAAAATGCCAAAACTGAAGAGGAAGCTTTGGAATTGGCTAAAAAGTGGATTGATAACTATGAGTCTAAACCCGGAAGAATGCCGATCGACGTACCGCATCCTTTCGGGGATGCAATCGATATGCCATTTTAAGATAGCTTGTAGGGTGCGTCAGAGTCAGCCTCTTCAAATCGAGCAATTATTGGAACTGACACACCATAAGGCTATCCCAGTTGCATCCTCGACTACATTTGCGATCGGTCTAATTACCAGAAAAAATTGGTTGAAAGCCGGAGCCCCGATCGCCCTTGAGAAATTAAAATCAGACGATTCATTACCCCAATCCTCGGACTTATAGGTCAAGTGCTTTCAACTGTCAACTGTCAACTGTCAACTGTCAACTGAATTACGAAATTCCTCGCAATTTTTTAGTATTTTCTACTAAACTCATAGCAAATTCATCGAACCTTTGAGACAGTTTTTCATCCAACAATTTACCATCGGGACTAAAAGCTTTCCAAGCTTGTCCGATCGCAATTTGTTCGGGAATTACCCAAGCGTGTACCCATCTCATAATGGTTCGCAAATCGTTAAGGGCGTTGTTGTTCGCTTGTCCTCCCAACACGCTGATTGCACCTGCAACTTTCCCGTCCAAATGCTCGAAACTGCTATACAAAAACTAGACAAGTCTAGACATTTGCTTCTTACTTCATCGGGAGCATGGGAGCGGTTATCCCTCGGTAAGCTTTCACGGTTTAGCCAACCGTGATAAATTTATCGCTGCATTTAAGTCCCTGTCCATCGAATGACCGCAACTTCCACAGTTGTAAGTTCTTTCTTTCAGTGGCATATCTTGGATGTGTCCACAATTTGAACAGGTTTTGCTTGATGGAAACCAGCGATTAGCAACGATTATCTCACAACCAAACTTTTTAGCTTTGTATTCTAACTGACGTTTAAATTCATGGAATCCACAATCAGCTATTACCTGTGCTAGTTTGTGATTCTTTAGCATTCCACTGACATTCAAATCTTCTACTACTATTGTTGCGTGGTTTTTGCATAAGTAAGTAGTGATTTTATGCAGAGTATCTTTCCTGAGGTTTGCTATCTTTGCATGGTGTTTTGCTAACTGAACTTTAGCTTTATATCTATTTCCAGAACCTTTGACTTTTCTCGCAAGAACTCTTGATAATCTCTTGAGTTTTGTGAGATGCGCTTTATAGTGCTTTGGGTTTGGAAATACTACGCCAGTTGAAAGGGTAGCCAATTCTTTAATTCCCAAGTCCACTCCTACAACCTCATGACTTTTGACCGTTGGTTCATGACTTTGTTCGTAAGCGAACGCGATAAACCAACTGTCGGCAGTACGTGAAATGGTGATTGATTTACAAGTTGTGTGAGGTAGTCCTTCGTGAGTTTTTACCCAGCCGATTGTCGGCAACTTGATGGATGTACCGCCCACAGGAATCGGCTTGCCACCAGCGTCAATAGTAAAAGAGTCGTGATGGCCTTTTTTTTTGAAATTGGGGTATCCACCCTTTTTAGAGAAGAAACGAGCAAAAGCATCACCTAAATTGTCAAAAGCATATTGAGTTATCTTCTGGCAAATTCCGGTCTCTTTTATCCATGTAAACTCAGGTTTCACATGATTGTTGAAGATTTTTTTGAGCAGGTATTTATTGGGCTTTAATCCATCTTTATAGAGAGCGCTCCAAGTAGCCAGTCCCCAATTATAAGTAAACCTTGCTATTCCAGCGTGCTTACTCATGACCGTTTCTTGACTCTTATTTAGCTTTAGCTTTGTTTTGATGGATAAAAGCATTGCTCGACCTCCGACAGTTGATATTTCGCCCCTAAGCATTGTCTTTACTGACAATCTAAGCTTTTTGCGAATTCCTGTGGTTTGAACAGGATGGTATATCGTAGATTTGTCTACAAGTGTACCACTTTGTCTATTTAATCGCTACCTAGGTACTAGCTCATCAAATCTAGGGCATTCTTGAGAACACCGCTAACGCTACCGTGATACTCCGGCGTTGCCAAAATTAAACCGTCGGCTTGGCGTACCGCATTCCGCAACTTTTCCACATCGGGCTTGTCGTGATAATCATTCTCGCCGTCGCAGAATGGCAAATCGAGGGTTCGCAAATCCAATATTTCAACTTCTGCACCCAGGGCCTGCATCCGTCCTGCTGCTACCGTCAGCGCTAACTGGCTGTAGGAGCCAGCCCGCAAACTTCCACCAATGCCGACAATCTTTACCATAGGAGTTGAAAAACAATAACTGCTTGACCAAAGCGTACTCATTACGACTATGATTAGTCTAACAAGTGCGATCGGCAAATGTCAATCGATTTGAGATTTTGGATTGGCGATTTGAGATTTATGGTCGAAAAACCAGGTTTTTTGAGTCGCAGTGCGTAGAGTGAAGCAGGGTGGTTTTATTGTCGGGATAAAAAATTAAAAACTCAGGATAAAGGTACGTAGTTGGGCTTGAGCCTCCTTTAAACCTATAGATAAAGGAGGCTAAAGCCCAACTACGTACCTCTCTGATTTGGTCAAAAACCCGGTTTCTGAATCGCAGTGGGTTCAAAATCCTGCATCTTGCAGGTACCTCTTGAGATGTCAAGGACAGATAAACCCATTGAACACCCGGCATCTTGTTAAAATAAACGAACGTAGCAAACTAAAAGCAATCAATCTTGGCAGTCTTCAACCTTGGGCACAGCAATATGAAAAATTCTTGGAAACACGCATGGCTGGGACATCTAGCTGTAAACAAAGACAAATCGAGCCAGCAGAATCCTAAAAAATCAATTCCAGGACGAAATCTGTGGCGCATTCTGGGTAGTTTGGTGATTTCTCAAGGAATATTGCTCTCTACCCCGGTTTTTGCCGACAGCGCGCCAAACAACACGATGAGTTACAGCCAACTGATCGACAACATAGAAAAAGGACAAGTCAGTAAAGTCGAAATAGACGAAATTCAAAGAACCGCCAAAGTTAAGCTAAAAGATCAAAAAAACGAGCAGGCGCAAATTGTTACTCTCTTCGACTACAACAACCGAGAACTCTACTCACAAATCCGCGCCAAAAAGATCGACTTTGAAGTCAAACAAACAGCCGACAACGCCGCCGCAGTAAGTTTAGTCGTAAACTTGCTGGTAATTTTCGCAGTGTTGGCAGTGTTGATGGCTATCCTGCGTCGATCGACCCAATCGCAAGGAAATGCCATGAACTTCGGCAAATCCCGAGCCCGTTTCCAAATGGAAGCCAAAACCGGCGTGATGTTCGACGACGTAGCAGGAATCGAAGAAGCTAAAGAAGAATTGCAAGAAGTAGTCACCTTCCTCAAAAAACCCGAACGCTTCAACGCCATCGGCGCCAAAATTCCCAGAGGAGTTCTGTTAATCGGGCCTCCGGGAACAGGTAAAACAATGTTGGCAAAAGCGATCGCAGGTGAAGCAGCCGTCCCATTCTTCAGCATCTCGGGTTCCGAATTTGTGGAAATGTTTGTCGGAGTCGGCGCCTCCCGCGTCCGGGACTTGTTCCGCAAAGCTAAAGAAAATGCGCCCTGCATCGTCTTCATCGATGAAATAGACGCCGTAGGAAGGCAGCGCGGTGCTGGTATTGGCGGCGGAAATGACGAACGCGAACAAACTCTCAATCAGTTGCTGACAGAGATGGACGGCTTTGAGGGTAACAGCGGCGTGATTGTGATTGCAGCTACTAACCGCCCCGACGTGCTCGATACTGCCCTGCTACGGCCCGGTAGGTTCGATCGGCAAGTAACGGTAGATTTGCCCAGCTACAAAGGGCGTTTGGGGATTTTGGAAGTGCACGCGCGCAACAAAAAACTCGACGAGGAAGTTGCCCTAGATACGATAGCCCGTCGCACTCCCGGCTTTTCCGGCGCTGACTTGGCAAACTTGCTCAACGAAGCAGCAATTCTCACCGCGAGGCGACGCAAAGACACGATCGGTACTTTGGAAGTTAATGACGCGATCGACCGAATTACGATCGGGCTGACTCTGAATCCGCTGCTCGACAGTAAGAAAAAGTGGCTTGTAGCATACCACGAAATCGGACACGCCCTCGTATCAACTATGCTCAAAAATACCGACACCCTAGAAAAAGTAACAATCATTCCTCGTTCCGGTGGCATCGCAGGCTTTGCCAACTACGTGCTCGACGAAGAAATGCTTGACAGCGAAGGTTTGAGGAGTCGGGCGTGGCTGTTAAGCCGGATTACTGTCGCTTTGGGCGGACGGGCTGCGGAGGCAGAAGTTTACGGTGATGCGGAAGTAACTCTGGGCGCCAGCAGCGATATCACAGAAGTCAGCAAACTAGCGAGACAGATGGTAACGCTTTACGGAATGTCGGATTTGGGGCCTGTGGCTTTGGAAAGTCCGAACAATGAGGTGTTTTTGGGCCGAGACTGGAATTCGCGATCGGATTATTCTGAAGCAATGGCGATGAAGATCGATCGGCAAGTCCGAGAAATCGCTATTCAATGCTACGAAGAAGCACGCCAAATTATCCGCGAAAACCGCGCTTTGGTAGACAAGCTGGTGGAAGCGCTGTTGGATGAAGAAACCATCGATGGTGAGGAATTCCGCCGAATTGTCGATCGATACACCGAGTTGACAACAAAAAAAGAGTTAGCACCAACGTGAATTAGTCAATTGTCAGTTGTAGGGGCAGTGGATGGTGCGGGCCTGCCCTCTTAAGTTGACAGTTTTCAATAGTCATTAGTCATATCATGTCCGGTCGATTAACCGCGAAATAAGTAAGGTTTGTAGTGCGGACTTCAGTCCGCTTTCTGCTGCGGACTGAAGTCCGCACTACAAACCTTTTTTGTGATGGTCATCGACTGGACATGATATCATTAGTCATTAGTCAGGTTTGGTCAGACATGGTCTACTACTTCTTCTCTTTGATTGGTGACTAATGACTAATAGATGTGAATTGCCTTTAATGTTTGATTGGATAGGTTAACCGCAGATCAAAGGCAAATAAACACAGATAAACGCAGGTGCGTTTCAAAATTGTTTGCGAATCAATGGAATTCGATTCTAATGACTAATGATATCGTGTCAGGTCGATCGACCACTATAAAATTGGTTCGTAGTGCGGACTTAAGTCCGCAACAAGCGAGCGGACTTAAGTCCGCACTACAAACGGTTTTTTATGGTAATCAAGCAGACATGATATGACCAATGACCAATGACCAATGACTAATTAAGACTGATTGGAATACATTTCGCGAAGTACCAAAGCCGGATCTACCCAGCGGCCGCCGTACTTCAATCCCCAATGCAGGTGAGGCCCACTCGTGCGGCCTGTCATCCCCACTCTGGCAATTCTCGCACCGGCCGGCACAGTTTGACCCTGCCAAATTTGCAGGCCGCCTTCGCGATCGATATAATAACGCCCGCCGTTAGCGGTTTGCACCCTACCTTTGAGGTGACAGTAGATGTGATCCCAATTTCCCGATCGCACTACCATACCAGTACCGCACCTGCCATCTTCCCAAACTTCCACAACTTGACCCCCCCACCAATTGCGGATGTAGCTGCCTTCCGGGGCCGCCATGTCCAAACCGTAATGAAAATCCCCGCCGCGGGGGCCGAAGGGGGAAGTATAGGCTTCAAAACTTTCCACTGGGAAAGAGGCTTCCTGCCATAAATTACCCGTAGCGACGTTGCTTGGTGAGGTTTGCTGGGCCCGGACTAACTCCTGCCGCCATCCCATACCAAGTAAACCAATGCCGATGGAAGCTGCTACCAGCAGCAGCGATTTGGGACGAAAAAAGCGTTTTACTGTTAGCCCGTTTGTAGAGTCTTGCACGATTTCTTGAACTCCTAAAAGTTGAATGTATTTGCGAATCTGCGTTGTCTGATGTGCCAATTCGCTGCAAGATTGCCTCGCGTGCTCTACGCACTAGCGAATCAGTTGACCAACGTGTATCTTACTGCATACAGAACAGGTGTCAAGGCTCCGGGTTAAATGCTGCCGGGAAGGGAAAATTATGTGCCAGCCAAATTCGTGCTGTGCTTGAATTCGATCGAGCTTTTGTTGGACAGTATAGTAGTTCCAGGATTTTGGATCTAGTCTGAAATCTCAAATTTATAACACACATCAAGCAATGCTTACTGAAATTTTTCCTTTTAGTTTTGCCATAGACGCAACTGCGATCGCCGGTGCGTCATTATGGTCTTTAGCCCTGTATTGGGGTCTGTCACCCATCACAGAATGGGTAATCCTGCAACTCAACCGCTGGATGAATTTTGCCGAAAGATCCCTCTACACCTCGGAAGCGGAGTTTGAGAGAACCCGCCAAGCCCGAGAAGCTCAAAATGCCTTTTATGCTTCCCTGTTGAGCATTCTGCCCTTTTTGATTGTGGGCGGATTGTGCAATTGGGGCGTCGAATTGTCGCTGGGTACCAGTTGGGCAGTATCTATGGGGACGATCGCCTGTATTGGCGGTGGCGTATACGAGCTCGGGCGTCGAGACGGCGAGGAGTCTTAGGCGATTTGAGATTTTGGATTGCGCGCGGGTGTTTAGAAACCGGGTTTTTGCGACAATATTTCGTTGTCACCCGCCGATTAGCTAAAAAAACCCGGTTTCTTTTGTCGAAGCGCGTAAGTCCTGTGCGATCGTTGCTACGATCGTTACTAAAAAATTAGGATATAAAGCTATGAAACTAAAGTGGTTAATACCTGCAATTATCTCATCTTTTTCAATCGCGATTGCTCCTGCCAAAGCCGCTGAAACCAGGTGCGGGTGGTTACAAAATCCTACGCCTGCAAATTGGTTTCTCAAAGATAAAGATGATAATTGGCTAATCTCAGCCCAAGGGGGATATCAAGCTAGAGGAATGGATAATCTTCCTCCTTTTAAGGATGATGAATATGTCAAAACTAATGTCAATTACGGATACGGTTGTGCTTGTTTAAATGTGGTAACAAATAAGAATCTAAGGAGAATTATTGCAATACGAGGTGGCGAGCAATTACCGCTTTCGACTTGTCGCAAAGATCCAAATTTGCCAAAAATTCGTTGATAAGCTGTTCCGCATCTAAATTGTATTTTTTGGGCGGGCTTTCTGGCCCACCTCACAAGACTTTTCTTAAACTTGATTATACAATTTAAATCCACTTCAGCTTACCGATCGCACTAACCGTAATTTGACTCAGGATGTTTTCCTAAAAGTCGTAGTTGCCGTTCGGTTGCAGTCGCAATAATTTCGGGATTGAATTGCCACGGCCAAGGTGAAAATTTCTGGGCGATGTTGCGGTGGGAATAATGCACTTGCAGCATATAGCGACTGCGATCGAGTGTGGTATTTCTGCCGCCGGAGTGCCAAATTTCACTGCGAAAAAATAGCACATCTCCAGCTTTGCACACAACTGGTTCTGGCGAGTGTCCGTTCCAAGTTTCTTCACCGCGATCGGGCTTTCTACCAGATTTGTGACTGCCAGGAATAATATAGGTAGGACAGAGGTCTTCTGTGATATCGCTGAGATAGAAATGGGCTGTACAAATCCAAACAGGTAGTTGAAAAGTGCGATCCTCTCCGAGGGCTCCGCTAACGGCAAACACGCTTTCGGGTAGTGGGACAAACACCTGATCGACGTGCACGCGCCAACCATCGTAACCGGGCCCACTTTTCCACGCAGTCATGCCGATGATGTGGCAATCGCTGCCCATCAATGCTTCTGCCAATTCAATGATACCAGGTCGATCGATATATGAAAGCCACAGGCGATCGCGATTGAACACGCATTTAAAATGTTTGTTCAACTCACTCCAACTGCTACCATCGAGTCCGAAGGGTTGCAGGCGATCGAGTGCTTCCCTAGCCGCGGTTATTTCCGACTCGCCTAGCACACCGGGAATCAGCGCAAAACCATCTTCATGTAATGCTGCTACCGCGCCCGCTGTATCCGAAATGTCGCAAGTCTTTTGCTGATAGCTAAAAACTTCGCTTGAGGTGCTTGCGTTCATAATTCAAATTTGAGTAAAGTTATTAACTGTTATTAACTTAACACTAATTCTGCTCGATATTTGCATACTCTGAAGTTATTGTAGGGTGCGTCAGTTATAAAATTTTTGCTAAAAACAGATCGGACTTTTGCTGACGCACCCTACGGACTCAGGTATAATTGACAGGTCTGATTTGGGAATAAACCAAATGAAATACGAACCAGAACCAACATTATTAAATCAAGCCCGCGCCGCCTTCAAAGAAATCTGGGGATACGACGAATTTCGGCCGCCCCAAGGAGAAATCGTCAGCAGTTTGTTAGCCGGGAAAGATACAATGATAATTATGCCGACAGGTGGTGGCAAATCAATCTGCTTTCAACTGCCAGCTTTATTACAAACAGGCTTAACTTTGGTGATTTCGCCGTTAGTCGCACTGATGGAAAATCAAGTGCAAGAATTGCGCGATCGCAATTTACCCGCTGGCCTCCTCCACAGTCAATTACCAGCACAGCAACGGCAACAAACTATGCAATCGCTGCAACAAAACAAGTTGAGATTGCTGTACCTGTCTCCCGAAACATTGCTCAGCAAACCAGTCTGGGAAATTATCAGTCAGCCCCACATCCCAATCAACGGTTTAATATTAGATGAAGCTCACTGTTTAGTCCAGTGGGGCGATACTTTTCGACCCGCTTACCGCCGTTTGGGAACAGTACGGCCGGCTTTGTTAAAATCGAAGCCGGAAGGTAGTAAAATCGCGATCGCAGCTTTCACCGCCACCGCCAACCCCCAAGCGCAGCAAACAATCAACAAAGTCTTGCAACTGCACAAGCCAGAAGCGTTTTTACTCAGTCCGTACCGTTCCAACCTGCACTTGCAAGTGCAAACTGTCTGGACACCCAGAGGGCGGAGACAACAGTTATTAAATTTTATCAAAGCTCGACCAAAAGAAGCAGGTTTAGTCTACGTCCGCACGAGAAAAGATAGCGAGAATTTGGCGGATTTTTTGGCAGGTGCGGGTTATAAAACGGCGGCCTATCATGCAGGCTTGAGTCCTGAATCGCGCCGAAAAATAGAAACAGCTTGGCTGAATAATGACCTTAAATTTGTGACTTGTAGCTGTGCCTTCGGGATGGGAATTAATAAGGCGGATGTGCGCTGGGTGGTTCATTTTCAAGCACCTTTGCTATTATCGGAATACATTCAGGAAATAGGTAGAGGCGGACGGGACGGTAAATCATCGATCGCCCTGACGTTGATTAGCGAACCGACGGGTTTGCTTTATCCCGATGACAAACAAAGAGCACAATTTTTTCAAGACAAATTGCGATCGCAATTTCGAGAAGCGCAGCAGTTGGCGAAACAACTCCCAGCTAAGGGCGATGCAGATGCTGTGGGGCGGGAATTTCCCGCAAGTGCGATCGCCCTTTCCATCTTGCACAGCAGCGGACAATTAACATGGTCAGATCCTTTTAATTATGTTATTAATAAATCTGCACAGCAGAAAGGCGAGAAACCAAATTTTACCGTCGCTGAGGAAATGGCAAAATATTTGAAACACCGACAGTGCAGGTGGCAATTTTTGTTGCAAGCTTTTGGGTTTGCAAATGAAGCTAAATCTATGCGGTGCGGGCACTGCGATAATTGTCGATAGAATTGACAATTAGACTAAAAGATGTTAGGATGAAAGATGAGACGGCGGTTGAAACCGCGGCTATACAAACGATGTCAGCCGGACGCCGACTAAGAGAGGATAACGTAATTTTAATTGCCTTTGTCTTCAACCCGCGGAGGCGGGTTTTGTTCGTATAGACGCGGTTTTAACCGCCCTGTCTTAATAAAGACAAAAAATCGTCAACAATAAATGATAGAAACAGAGACTACGGCACAGATATATACAGTTGAAAATACAGAGGAATTCAATCAAACTAATGTCACTCAGCGATTAGATATTTGGCTGTCAAACCAGATTCCAGATTTATCCCGATCGCGAATCCAAACTCTCATATCACAAGGCAACGTCAAAGTCAATGACGAAACTTGCACCTCGAAAAAAATAGCTGTCAAAACGGGCGATCGCATCCACATCACATTACCCGAAGCCCAGCCCACAAAATTAGAACCCCAAGCAATTCCCCTCGACATCCTCTACGAAGACGACAGCCTAATAATCATCAACAAACCAGCCGGATTAGTCGTCCACCCAGCAGCCGGCCATCAAGACGGCACCTTAGTCAACGCCCTGTTAGCCCACTGTCCCCTCGCAGAAATCGGCGGAGTTCAACGCCCCGGAATCGTCCACAGATTAGACAAAGATACAACAGGTGCGATCGCGATCGCCAAAACCGACATTGCCCACCAAAACCTGCAAGCCCAACTCAAAACCAAAACCGCCCGCCGCGAATATTTAGGCGTAGTTTACGGAGTTCCTAACGCCGAAACAGGTACAATAGATTTGCCGATCGGTCGGCATCCTACAGACCGTAAAAAAATGGCAGTAGTACCAGAAGAAAAAGGCGGCCGCCCCTCCGTTACTCACTGGACAATCAAAGAAAGAATCGGCAACTATTGCTTAATGCACTATCAATTAGAAACCGGCCGAACCCATCAAATTCGCGTCCACACAGCCGAAATCAAACATCCGATTGTCGGCGACCCCATGTACAGTTCCAACCGTTCGATCGGCGTTAATTTAACCGGACAAGCCCTCCACGCATGGCGCCTGCAATTGCAGCATCCGTTAACTGGAGAGTTGATTGAGGCGATCGCGCCTTTACCCGATCAATTCAACACCCTGCTAAAAATATTGCGCCTGCGAGCTCATATTTGATATTATGTTCTGTCAATTACCCGCAACAAAGGTTCGTAGTGAGGACTTTAGTCCTCAGAAAGAAGGACTAAAGTCCTCACTACGAACCAATCGGCCTTGATTCGGAAACTATTTTAAAATTATCGGCGTTGATCGGCGTTAATCTGCCTGACATATGCGGTTTTTGTATCAAGTAAAGATTTATGCAATGAGTCTATTGCTCGGTGCCGAACTTCTTCCCTAAAAATTATGAGTCCTGAGTTTTGGATTCCGAGTTTAATAAAAAACTCAAACCTCAAAACTCAAGACTCAAAACTCTCTCAGCTTAAAAACTGATAGATTCAGTCGATCGCTCGACACAAACAATAGTACCAAGCAGTATCAATTAGCGGCGAGGAACCATCGTGGCAATATTGATATTAGCCAGAGGTACGCGCTGCGGCGGAGTAGCAGGCATGGACATATTCCGAGCCATATTCAAATAGTTTGCCGGATCGCCAGCTTTCGGCTGTAGTTCTTGAGGCACAAAACGGCGCACCGTTGACTGCCAAATGACTTGTGGGAAACCAAGCTGCGAGCGGTGGTACGCACCGTAGCGGGGTGTCTTCAAGTTGAAAGGAGTTTCCCCTCCAACACGCTGAGGCAAAATTCGGCGTTTTTGGTAAGGAATTGTATCGTAGCCGAAGTTGTCCAGGTACTCATCGCTATTGACCAACTCGTCAATAAACCCTTGAGGCCCCTTGGTTGCAACCACGATCGACCAAGCAATCTTTTCGCGATCGCTGTACACATCCCGGCCCAAAACGCGCTGCACGCACATTTCCACAAACCGGTAGTTGCTGTTAGTTTGGTAATTCCGTTCCAAGAAAGGAGCAGAAGTCGCCAAACCGCGAATGAAATCCCGCACAGTAATTTGGCCGAACTTGAGTTGCGACTCCAAAGACGTTTGGCGGTTGCTCTTCAGGATTTGGTGTTCGCTGTATATCTGGCGATATCCAGCCCAAATCAAGTTTTCCATGTCCCCGGACGAGAGCACATTTTCAGTTGTGAAAACTCTGGGCTGCTCGTCGCCCCCTACTTCATAACCAGCAACGCGCTGGTTTTGGCTTTTGGGGGCGTAGCTTAATAAAGGAAGCGCCACGTTAAAATCTCCGTTATCTCAAATTTCAGAAATAGTTGACACCGCGAGCTGCCAGCATAACGGATACAACTAACCAACATACAGATTAGGGGATTCTCGCAATCTAAATCTGATTTTCCTGAATTTTTGCAACAATCTGTAACATTTGTTGACCTTGAAGGAAGGAAGAAGGAAGAAGGAAGAGGGAAGAAGGAAGAAAGAGGGATCGTTCCCCGAAAGTGGATCTATTGGCCCATAAGCGAGGCTCTGCCTCCTCAAACAGGAGGCAGAGCCTCCGTCAGAGCATTCCCAGGCAGAGCCGGGAAGCAGGAAGTCGAAAACTACCAGCCCAGAGCCGAGTAAAACTCGCTAGCAACTGGCTCCTTCTCGGCGGCGGTCGCCACTGCATCCGAGTCTGGTTCCACTCGAACTTCCGTACAAAAAGTCGATGTGCTGAAACCGCCAAAGCGCTTTACCGCACTTGTCCGCATCCGCACGTTCGGAGTCGCAAACCAAAAACGCTCGATCGAACTCATCGTCTCATATTCGGTAATCAGCAGCAGCGCATCCTCATCATCCATCTCAAAACGGCCAGCCACCGGCGTAATTTCCGCATAGCCCCGTTCCCGCAACATCAAACCCTGCCGCGGATTTTCAGGATCGGGGACGATCGCGAATACCGTAGACCCCTTATGATTCTCATCATCCTTATCCCACGCCATAGTGCCGTGCCAAGTCACAAACGCTCCCCCAGCAGCGCGGCTCGGATCGACCTCGTGCATCTGGCAAATCTGGGCCACCCGATCGTCATCCGCACCGAGGGCCGTTACCTGAATATTTGAATCCCCAATCTCCGCTTGGCGAAAAGCCAGATGGTGAGTGCTGCGCTGCGATCGCCACTCCCCTGCACTGCTCACAAAAAACTCCATTGCATCCATACAAAATAGCTCCTTTGGCTTAGGCTTCCCGGTTTTTATCCCTGTTTTATGATAAAGCTCCCCCCACTTAGATGTACTTTTGCGGCACAAATTAGTTTCAAAATGTGTACTTTGGACATATTGTCAAGCAGATGTTATGATAGTTTACAATAGAGGGAACACAACAAAGTCTGCGAAACGTCATTCCGATCTATCTCGCATGGATCTCACGTAACAAACTGGAGGAGCGATTTTATGGATATGCCTACAACCAGCCTCAGCATGGAACAGCAGTTTAAATTGCAAGTGCTGCGCGAACAAGTCAAAACATTGAGTCAAGACCAAGCTCAGGAATACTTGCTAGAAGTGATGCGGCAAAACATGGTCAAAGAAAACCTGTTAAAGTATTGGATGAAGAAAATGTGAACTCTTTTAAAACTTCTTCTCAAAAAAATCAGCGACTTGTATCTGCAAAAAGTACGATCGAGCTTTTAAACATAAAAACCAAGAATCCCGGCTCCTCCAAGAAACCGGGATTCTTAAGTTATATTATGTCCCAATTGGTTCGTAGTAAGGACTTTAGTCCTGTGAGGGATGAGGACTAAAGTCCTCACTACGAACCAATTTGATTGTAGTCGTTGGCGTAGCGTGATTGTTTCAACCTGTTGGAGACTCCGGCAAATCAACCAAAACGGCCGCTGACATAATCCATAGTAGACTCTTCCTTCGGATTTTGGAAAATCACCTCAGTTTTGTCACACTCCACAAGATAGCCAAACCGCTTTCCATCGTCAGAGAGTTTAGCATTGAAAAAAGCAGTCAAGTCAGAAACCCGGGTAGCCTGCTGCATATTGTGAGTAACGATGACGATCGTATACTTTTCCTTTAGTTCCCGCATCAACTCCTCAACCTTAATCGTAGAAATCGGGTCCAGAGAAGCGCAAGGTTCATCCATCAATACTACATCAGGATTAATGGCGATCGCCCGAGCAATACACAAACGCTGCTGCTGGCCACCCGAAAGCGAAAAACCGCTTTGCTTCAACTTATCCTTCACCTCATCCCAAAGATACGCTTGTTTCAGCGACTTTTCCACCAACTCATCCATATCTCCCTTATAGTTATTCACCCTCGCACCGTAAGCAATATTGTCATAAATCGACTTCGGGAAAGGATTCGGCTTTTGAAACACCATCCCAATCTTGCGGCGCACCTCCACAGCATCAATATCAGGATCGTAAAGATTTTGACCCTGGTAATCAATTCTGCCCTCTAAACGAAAACCGTTAACTAAATCGTTCAGGCGGTTAAAACATCGCAGAATTGTACTTTTACCGCAGCCAGACGGCCCAATTAAAGCAGTAATCTGATTTTTAGGAATCTCCATCGAAACATTTTTTACAGCTTGAAAAGCGCCGTAAAAAATATTAATATTTTCTACTCGTAAAACCGTTTCACTCTTTTTTGCTACGTTCATCATACAGTTAATACTCCAATCGAATTTTACAAAATAAGCCAAAGATTAAATTGACATCTCCCCATGCCTAAAGGCGAGGGGATTCACAAGACCACAATTTAAGTCTTATAGGTGCTGACAAATCACCTCTACCAACTCCACTTAGATCCAATCCAAGCATTGTTGCTACTTTACGA